>NZ_JBEXUP010000036.1:0-66431 GCF_040614375.1 Nonomuraea sp. NPDC005983 | reverse complement strand
GCCTGCGTCCTGCCGGTGTGCGCCAGCGCCTCATCGACCATCTCGAACGGGATGAGCCGGGTCAGCTCACCCAGATGCCCGGGCGCGAACGCTCCCGCGGCCACTACAACATCACGGCACATGACAGACTGGACATCCAACGGAGCTCCCGCCGAACAGTGATCTTGGTCGACACCGTTCTAGCAGGAGCTCCGTTGTTGTCTTCGCTGGCTTGACAGACCCACCACCACGCTAACTAAGCGGCATTGGATCTAGATCTTGTACCGGGTGTCCATTCCGGGGCGTTCTGATGCGCCGGGTCTGGACGGATTCCCGGTTGGTGTCCGCCCGGCTCCTCGTGCTGGTCATGACCCAAAGACCATCGCCTGAGACCGTCGCGGCAGGATCTCGTATTTCCGTACGAGCCGTCGGTGCTGCATCAGTCGGCCCAGCAGCGTGCGCTCGGCGACCCAGAGGCGCGGCAGTACACGGAAGCCGTGATCGCAGAGGCGCGTGGCGGCCTCCACGACGGTTTCGCGTCGGGCACCGCGGCGGATCACGGTGCTGCAAAGCCCGCCGCCGCAGTGGCTCGCCGGCCTGGACCTCGGTGGCGGCATCAGGCAGCAAATGCCCCACTACCTGCGACACTGCCGTCATCGACCTGCTCGCGGACGTCCAGACCGCCTGGCGCACCCACCGCGAGCGCAAGAAGCGCGACGCCGCCCTCCGCTGTCTCGAAGAAGGCGACCGACCACGAGCAGGAGAACCCGATCGATGATCGTCTTGCATTCAATCGGGACCGTCGCTACCGGCCTCACCCGTGCAGGGTTCGATGAGCACCGCTTCGACGAGGCCACCATCGAAGACCTGCTGAGGATCACGGTGTCCCAGCCGCCAGTCGCTGAGCCCGGGGAACGCTTCGAGTACGCCAACGGTGGCTTCTATCTCGCCGGGGCGATCATCGAGAAGGTCACCGGCAACAGCTACGCCGAGGAGGTCGAGCGCAGGGTCATCCAGCCGCTCGGTTTGACCGACACCTTCGTGCGCCCCGCCCAGGATACGACCTACCCCGATCCGCACCCACGTGCGTACTCGAAGCTGTTCTTCAAGGACGGCGCCGACCCGGCGGCGGTCACCCCGGAGAACTGGGAATCGATGATGGAGGATCCCGGGCTCGACCCCATGGACGTCACCGAGGCCAACACCTCGAGCGGCTGGTCGGCCGGCAACGTCGTCTCCACCACCGGCGACATGATCCGCCTCGTCAACGCGCTGGCGAGCGGCAGCCTGCTGCCACCGGCCCAGCACCGGCAGATGTGGACCACGGTCTCCACCGAGGGCGGCCACTGGATGCCGCATGCCCGCTACGGCCTCGGCCTGTTCGAGTTCGACAAGGCGACCACCGGCGACCGGACACTGCGCGGCGCCGACATCCCCCATCTGGAGCATGGCCGTCCCGATCGCAATCACCGAGTGCTGGCCGGCCTTCGGCGCGCCACGCCATGGCTGGGCATGCGTGGCCTGATCGTGACCGCCGTGGTGTTCGTGCTCGGCGTCGCGCTGGTCGTCTCCAGCACTATCGCCAAGGCGGGCAATTTCCGCACCATACCTCGGCTCATCGTCTCGTTGCCGTCATTGGTGCGCTGCTTGCGCTGGGCTGGCATGGGGGCCGGATCGCTCCTCGTCCGCAGGCGGCGAGGCGCACGCGTCCCCGCAGACCCTGCAGCCCGGCCACGCGCAGGCCCACCTGGAGCCCAACGGGGCTCGGGGCGGGTCTGTCACCGTTCTCCGTCGGGCCGCCGTGGCCGATGGCGTTCAGGCCAAGCGGCCAGGAGGCCGAGGAGATGCTGGGGGTCAGGTGGCGGGGCAGGAGGCTTCCTTGGCGGGGACCTTGCCGTTCACCACGTAGTCCTCGACGATGCCGCTGATGCAGGGGCCACCGGCCGGGTAAGCGGCGTGCAGATCGCCGCCGTAGGTGACCAGCACGCCGTTGGTGAGCTGCCTGGTCAGGCTCGCCGCCTCCTTGGTCGGTGCGGCCGTGTCCTGCTCCGAGCTGATCACCACGATCGGGGCCGGGCCGGTGTGCCTGACCGTGCGGCCTTCGGGATCGACGGGCACCGGCCACTGCGCGCAGGTGGGGATCAGGAAGGCGGTCATCGGGCTGAGCTGACCGAAGATCGGGGAGATGCGGGTCAACTCGGCCTCGATCCTGGGCAGGTCCTGTACGGCGGGCCGTTCGCGGTCACGGCAGTAGACCGCGCTGTTGTACGGGGACGAGCCGAAGACCCCGAAGAGCGGGTAGGTGCCGTCCTGGCGTCCGGTGATCGCGTCGGCCAGCTTCAGCAGGGGATCTCCATCACCCTTGATCGCCTGGGCGAGCCTGGCCTCCAATTCTTGCCAGTACGGCTCTCCGCCAACCACGGCCTGCAGTGCGGCGATCGCCAGACTGGCGCCGACAGGACGGTCGCCGACCTTGAGCGGCTTGCTCTTGAGCCGCTCGACCAGTCCCTCGATGGCGCTGTTGACCTCCTTGGTGTCCTTGCCAAGGTCACAGCTCTCCTTGACGCACCAGGCCAGGAACCTCTCGTAGGCGAGCTGGGAGGTGTGGGTCAGCTGCGTTGCCACCTCGACCACCGACTGCCGGGGGTTCAGCCCGGCGTCCAGAACCATCCGGCCGACCCGCTGGGGATGCAATGTGGCGTAGACACCGCCGAGGACGCTACCGAGGGACATGCCGTAGTAGTTGAGCTTGTTCTCGCCCAGCGCCGCGCGTAGCCGGTCCATGTCCCTGGCCGTATCGCCCATGCCCGCGTGCGGCAGGATCCCGCCGGCCCCCTTCTCACAGGTGCGGATGAAGTCGGCGGTCGCCTGCAGGAACGCCTTGCGGTCGGCCGGGTTCCTGACACCCGGGTTGACGGCGAACAGGCGGTCGGCTGTGGCAGCCGAGCCGCAGGTCAGCGGGGAGGTGCCGCCCGAGCCGCGTGGGTCGAAGCTCACCAGGTCGTAGTGTTCGCGCAGGGCCGCGTACTTCTGGTGGCCCGCCGCCAGTTTGATGACCCCGTTGCCGCCGCCACCGAAATTCATCACCAGCGAGCCGATCCGGGTGCCGGTGGCCTTCGCTCTGATCACCGCGACGTGGACGGTCCCGGCGCTCGGGTTGCCGTAGTCGAGCGGCACGGTCAGTTTGCCGCAGTCCAGGTCCGCGGTGGACACGGGCAGTCCGGTACACGCCCCCCAGGAGATCGCGGGTGCCGTGGCGGCCGTACCGGTGGTCGTCTCTGCGATGGCGGTGGTGGCCGGCAGGAGTCCCAGCGCGGCCGCCACCGGCAGCACCAGGGACCTGGGTGATCGGAGGATCAACATGATCGCCTTCCGGGTTGGGGAATCTCTCCGCCGACCCTTCCAGCGGTGCTCCCGCGGCTCTTCCCCCATGGGGATGAAACCACTCGCCGGGTGGCCCTCCTCGCAACCGACGTCAAGATCCACCCTGTTGACGACGCCGGTCGTGTGCGGCTTCCTCCTCGGGCATGGGTAGGACCTCCAGCTCAAGATCATCCGTTGGTCCGTGTCGCTCCGCGATCGGGACTTCTAGCGTCAGCACATGACCCACGCACACCACTGGATGGCCGCCGCCATTGCCGGGCTCGCCATGCTCCCCGGGCTACCCGCCCACGCCGCCTCCACCACCCGGCCTGGTGTCCCTCGGTCCCCGGCCACCAGGTTGAATGCGACACCATCAGCTGCCCGCTCGTACATGCAGATGGTCGATGGCGAGCAGGTAAGCGACACGTTGGCCGTGCTCCCGGAGACATTCATCTCCCTACCGTCGACTATCTCGCACTTCCGGCAACGCCGCCTCGCGCACATTGCCCGGGCCACGGGCGGGACAGCTGCCCCTGGAGCCGAGACCACCAGGCGGACTGCTCCCCAGAGCGATGCGGATACGCGTCGGACAAGGGAACCGCCCCCCTCATAGGGAGGCCGCCATACCCTGCGAACGCTTCTACCCGAGATCATTCTCAGTGCGGATGGCTGTTCCTGGGGCTCACCCCTGGAAAGCCCTCGCTTGACGCGACAAAGCCACGTTGCTGCGATCGCAGTAGCGCGCTGACCAGGTCCGGCGACTGAACCTCGTGATCATTCGGCGGATAACGTTGGTTCTGTCCGGTGTGCCGACTGCCGCTTTCGTCACCCAGAGCTACTTTGGGGGTCATCGCACGGACCCGAGTGGAGGGCCTTCCGGACGTCTGGCCGGACTCGGACCGCCTCCGCTCCTGTCGGCCCCGGAAGTGAACACGCCCAGCCCTGGCTCGCCGAACAGGATGACCTGCCCCGCCCGGGACCTGGGGGCCGGTGCGGCGCCACCGGGCGTCAGCCCAGGACCGTACGGCAGAGCTCATCCCAGCGGATGATTTCGGCCCGGACGATGACATACTCCGGGACGATCTCTCCGATGGGCTGCGCCCATAACGTTGCTCCGTGTCCGAACCGCGTCCGCTGATCGCGCGACGGCTGCGTCCAGGCCATTGGGCCGCTTTGGACGCGGCCGCCGCGGCGCTGCTCGGTGTCGGCTTCTCCGCCGCTGCGCTGTTGCAGGGCAGGGCTGTGACAGTGCCGCTGCTCCTCGCCGCCTGGCTGCCCCTCTCCGTGCGCAGACTGTGGCCCGGCCCCGTGCTGTGGTGGGCGCTCGCCACCGCGACACTCGCCGGGTTAGCAGGTGAGAGCGAGTCGTTCCTGGTCGTGGCGGTGGCGCTGCACATGGTCGCGCTTTCGCAACCGCGGCGGCCCGCGGTCACCGCACTCGTCGCGTCCATGCTGGTGATAGTGGTCGTGGGCTTTCGGCAACCGTCATGGACGCAGGCGATGTCGCTGATCGTGTTCGCGTGGCTGCTGATCGGCCTGTCCTGGACCGTGGGCATGGCCGTACACGAGCAGCGGGCGCACGCGGCCCGCGAGATCAGGCAGTCGGCACGCCAGGCCGTGACGGATGAGCGGCTGCGGATCGCCCGCGAGTTGCACGACGTCGTGGCGCACAGCCTGAGCGTCATCACGGTACGAGCGGGCATCGCCAATCACGTCACGGAAACCCATCCCGAGGAGGCGCGGCGCGCGCTCGCCTTGATCGAGGAGACCGGCCACGCCGCCCTCGCCGACATGCGTCTCGTGCTCGGCACGCTGCGCCGCGCGCCCGGCCCCGCCTGCCGCGACGGGGGAATCGGCGGGACCGGTGAACGCCGACCCCTTCCGGGGCTGGCCGACGTCTCTGAGCTGGCCGTTGGAGCGGAGGCGGCTGGAGTCGCGGTCGACCTGTGCATCGACCCGGAGTTGGCGGTCTCCGGCGGTGTGGGGCTAGCGGTCTACCGGATCGTTCAGGAGTCGCTGACCAACGTGATCAAGCACGCCGCCCCGACGCGTTGCCAGGTCACAGTCGCGCCCGGAGAGCCCGGCGAGGTGGTGGTCTTGGTCAGCGACGAGGGCCCGTCCGGCCCCCGGCCCCTGATACCGAACGCTCAGAGCGGCGGTAACGGCCTGGCCGGGATGTGGGAGAGAGCCGCCCTGTGCGGTGGCGCGTTGTCAGCCGGACCGCGACCGGGGCACGGGTTCGTCGTGGAGGCGCGGCTGCCCACCCTGGCACAGTGAGCAAGGGATGACCACCTGATGGACACGATCGTGGGCGAAGGCGCGCATCCCGGCGGCAGGGCGTCACGAGTGCTCGTGGCCGACGACCAGCCACTGCTCCGCGTCGGATTCCGACTGCTCATCGACAGCGTCCCTGACCTGGAGGCGGTCGGCGAGGCGGGCACCGGGCGCGAGGCCATCGACCTGGCCGGGCGGCTGCGGCCGGACATCGTCCTGATGGACGTGCGCATGCCCGACCTCGACGGCCTGGAAGCGACCAGGCGGATCCGCGCCGATCCCGCCACCGCCGACGTCAAGGTCCTCATCCTCACGACCTTCGACCTCGACGAGTACGTCTACGCCGCGCTCCGCGCCGGAGCCAGCGGTTTCCTGCTCAAGGACACCCGCCCGAGCGAGCTGCTCGCCGCCCTGCGCGTGATCGCCGCTGGTGAGGCGCTGCTGGCGCCTACGGTGACCAGGCGGCTGATCGCGGAGTTCTCCCGCCACATGCCCGATGATCCGGGGGCGCCGAGCGTCGACCTCGGCCGGGTCACCGACCGCCAGCGCGAGGTGCTGTTGCTGATCGCCCGCGGTCTCACCAACGCCGACATCGCCGAACGGTTGGGCGTCGGCGTGGCCACGGTCAAAACACACGTCCGCCGCCTGATGACCAACCTCGACGCGCACGACCGCGCCCACCTCGTCATCGCCGCGTACGAGAGCGGGCTGGTCAGCGCCTCGAGTGGCCACTGACCCGCAGTCCGGCAGTCCTGCGGGACGCGCGAACGGGCCTCGCCCCAGCGGCCCGCTTGTCCCCAAGCAGATCCCGGCCACGGCGTAATCCCGCAGGCTGATTCCTCCCGATGACGGAGCATCGCCGTACCGTCCTGGGGTGACCCGAAGCCCGTGCTGCGGGCTGAGGTCAGAGGCCGAACCGTACGGAACGGTAGAAGCATGATCAGAACAAAAGTCGCGGCCTTCGCAGCCGCTCTGCTCACGCTTTCGGTAACTGCGACCGCGACCACGGGCGTCGCCGCGGCGGCCGGCACCGAGCCGGTGCGCTTCACCCTGCCGGAACCTTCCGGGCCTTACAAGATCGGCACGGTCTCGCTGCATCTGGTCGACGAGTCGAGGAAGGACCCGTGGGTGACCACCCCGCGGAAGCGCGAGTTGATGGTCAGCCTGTGGTATCCGGCCCGCGACGTACGTCGGCGTCCCCTCGCCCCATGGATGCCGCGCGCTGCCGCCGACCGCTACCTGGGCTACCTGGGACTGGCACCCGGCGGCGTGACCTTCGGCCGAACCCACGGTCATGAGCAGGCACCCGTCGACCGGAGTCTCGGCCGGCTGCCGGTCGTGTTGTACTCCCCGGGCGCCAACGCGTCACGGTCCTTCGGCACCGGTGTGGTGGAGGACCTGGCCAGCCACGGGTACGTGGTGGTCACGATGGACCACCCCTACGACGCGGCCGTGGTGGAGTTCCCCGGTGGCCGGGTCGCCATGAACCCCGATGGGGAGATCACCGACTTCGAGAAGGCTGTCGCCGTACGCGCCGACGACACCCGGTTCGTGCTGAATCAGCTGGCCATGCTCCAGGCCGGCCGCAACCCCGACGCCGACCACCAGAAGCTCCCGGTGGGGCTGCAGGACACCCTCGACCTGCGGCAAATCGGCATGTTCGGCCACTCACTGGGCGGAGCGGCCACCGCGAACGCCATGTACGCCGACCGGCGCATCAAGGCCGGGATGGGCCTGGACGGAGCCGCGCTGGGGCCGGTCGTCGAGGGCGGGTTGGACCGGCCGTACCTCGTCGTGGACACACCAGGGAAGGGCGGCATGGGCACCAACCCCATGCTGCGGAAGTTCTGGTCCAACCTGCGTGGATGGCGTCTCAATCTGACCCTGAACGGAGCCGCGCACAACTCCTTCGGCGATGACGCGCTCCTCCTGCCCGTGGTCGCGCCACTGCTGAAACTGTCCACTCAGGAGCTCCAGGAGATGGTGGGCACCATCCCGACAGCGAGAGCGCTGGCTTTTCAGCGCGCCTATCCGCGGGCCTTCTTCGACCTGCACCTGCGCCACCGCGGTCACCTGCTGGACGGCCCCTCCTCGCGTTTCCCCGAGGTGAAATACACCGGCTGACACGTCCTCGTGGAGCGGCCGTCGTACCGCTGCCGGTCGGGGGGCGTCTCCCGGCGAGGCGGCGGCGATCACAACGAGGCACGGCAGAGCTGTCGGGTTCACCCCGCACGGAGGGACGCGGGCAGCCCTGCGTGCCGGGCACGGCGACGGCGCGGCATCCCGGGGAAATCCCTGTGTTGACGATCTTCGCGGTGCTGTCGATCAGCGGGCCCCGGATGGCGACCGCCGCGTACGGGCACGCCCTCGGCGTATCGGCGCCGGCTCGGCAACTTGGGCCCTCACCTGGACGGCCTGCCCTTCTGGTCAGGGCCCGGCGGAGATGGAATGCGCCGCGATCACGGTGCCGGTGGACTGGTCCACGCCAGGCAAGGCCACGATCAAGCTGGACCTCGCCCGGCTGCCCGCCACGGAGCCGTCGCTCCGCCTCGGCAGCGTTCTCGTCGTGCCCGACGGCGGTCCGGGGATCCAAGGCGTCCTCTCTTCGGCCTCCGAGTCGTTCACGAAGTTGCGCCGGTACTTCGATGTCGTCGGCTACAACCCGCGCACCAGCGCGGCAGGAACGGTCGCGGCGCGGGCGCTGCTCGGTCCCAGCGTGAGAGACGAGCTGGCCGGGCGGGTGGAGACGCTGCGGGAGAGCCGGGCGGAGGTGGTCAAGGTCGCCGACGCGGGCGGTACGGCCCTGGACCCCGAGGTGGTCGCCCAGTTGCTGGTGCGCCGGCACAGCAATCCGCTGAACCTGCTGACCCGCAGGGAGTGCGAGGTGCTCACGCTGATCGCGGAGGGACGGTCCAACACCGGGATCGCCGAGGCGCTCGTGGTCTCCGACAGCGCGGTCGGCAAGCACATCAACAACATCTTCGCCAAACTCGGGCTCTCCGGTGCCGACAAGGATCACCGGCGAGTGCTGGCCGTACTGCGATTCCTGAAGATCTGAGAGGCGACGTGATGCGAAGAGCGGTGCGGGTTCGATGGATCGTCTCCGGCGCGGCGCTGACCGTGTGCACAGTAGTGGCGATGGCGTTATCGGCGTGGTCCGAGATTCGCGTCCCCCACAGCTCGGACGTTGCTTTCCCCGGCTCCTACCAGTCGTCGGTCCTCGATCAGAGGGGGACCGAGACCAGGACCGTGACGTACGCCATCACCACGCCCCAGATCGTCGTGGACGTGCGGGGCAGGGTCGACGTACGGGTCGCTCCAGGCGTCCCCGGACGCATCACCGTCCAGCGGGAGACCACCTGGCAGGGCGGGTCACCCTCGATGAGCGAGTCCTGGGAGTCGGGGAAGACGCTGCGGGTCGAAGTGACCTGCTCCCGGGACCTGGGGCGAGTGGATCCCGGCTGCCGCACGGTCTACACCTTGAGCGCACCCCGCGGCGTCGGCGTACTGGTGACGACACCCGGCTGGACCATGCCGTGCCCGCCGGCCACGGCGGAGGTGACCTGTGGCCCCGCGTCACACGATCCGTCATGAGGGAAAGCACACGTCGCGCAGGAACGGCAGGCTCGTCTTCTTGCGCGCCCGCGCCGACTCTGGCGATCCGCATGCCGCCTGGCGGCTGACTTGTTTGCCGGCCCGACGAGGCCAGGAGGAGGACCTACGCGCTGGTATTGAGGCGGATCCTGGGCCCAATGCTGCAGTTAGAAGGTATCACGAATGCTATTGACGCTTCCTCGGCCGTTCAGTTATAACTTCTAACGCAAGCATGAGGATCTAGTTGATCGGTGCAAGCCCACCACCGCACCCGCCACACGAAGGAAGAACACCATGACCACCTCCCCCCGGACCCGCACGCGCATCGCCGTGCTCACCCTCGCCGTCGCCGGCGTCCTCACCGCCAACACCCCCGCCGCACAGGCCACCACCACGCAGCAGCCCCGCCCCACCCAGCACGGCGGGCTCCAGTGCCGCGGCGCAGGCGTCGACCCCGCCGCCAAGATCCGCTACCGGACCAAGGCCCTGATCAAGGCGCCGCTGAGCACCATCTGGAACGTGCAGACCGACATCAAGCGCTGGCCCACGTGGCAGAAGCCCGTCACCAGCGCCAAGCGCCTGGACCGGGGCCCGCTGCGCAAGCACTCGCAGTTCCGGTGGACCACCCCGGTGCCCGCCACTCCCCTCACTCCGCCCACCACGCTGGTCATCACCTCCACCGTCCGCCAGCTCCAGCACCACACGTGCATCCGCTGGACCGGCCCCGCGATCGGCAAGGGACTGCGCATCGACCGCGGCGTCCACGTCTGGACCTTCACCAAGGTCAAGGGCGGCGTCCTCGTACAAACCGAAGAAACCCACGCCGGAAACCAGATCGAAACCGACGTCCCCCTCGCCACCGACTTCCTCGGAAAAGGCCTCGAAGCCTGGCTGCATGACCTGAAGACCACCGCCGAAGCCCGCGCCGAAGCCAAGCAGCGCGGCAACCGCTGACACATCCCCCGGCCCTCATCGGCCCCGTACACGAGGACCTCAGGGGGCTGTTAAAGGCGCGGATGCGCGGCTGGAAGCGGGACAGGCGTCAGCCGCCGCAGGTCGGCGGACCGATGGAGCTTCGTCGTGCAGGGCTGCGACCGGGGAACCTTCAGCTCCGACTGCGGCCCGTGGAGCATCGACAACACCTTTGTCGACAGGCAGGAGAGCGCGCTCCACCGCCTCGGCGAGGAGGAAGGCCGGCGCAGCGCTCGATCATGCCGACCAGCCCGCTCCCCGTTGGCCGGCCCCCAAGTCACTCGGCCGACTTTGTGCTGATCTCCTGAAGCCGCAGTTGCAGGGCGACCGCCCGGCAGGCCGTCAGCCGGCCGGAGTCCAGCAGCCGCAGCGCCGGCCGCTCGGTGAGGCAGTCGTCCTGCCGTTGACCGCACCGGTCGGCGAAGGCGCACTGGCAGGCGACGAGCCAGAGGAGCGATGATCGCCGGGCATGGAGGCAATGCGTTCATGTCACCCACGGCCCTACCACGGTGTCCACTACCGGCAGGCGGTCCCGTTCCGGAGCCGGGCTGCCGGGCGGTGGTCGCCGCAGATGCCGTGCGATACCCCCATAGGTATTTTGTCGATACCCCTATGGGTATGTACCCTGGATCCAGATACCCCTCCGGGTATTTTGATCCAATACCCCATGGGTATCGCGTAGGGAGTGTTCATGTACTTCGTCGAGACTCTGGCTCTGGCCGGCCTGGGCAACCGCAGCTACCTGGCGGGTGGCAGGTCGGCGGCCGTGGTGGTGGACCCGCCCCGGGACTTCGACCAGGTGATCGCCCTCGCGGCCAGGCGCGGCGTGCGGATCACCCATGTCGCCGAGACGCACGTCCACAACGACTACGTCACCGGCGGTCTGGAGCTGGCCCGTGTGGTGGGCGCGCAGTACCTGGTTCCGGCCGATGCGGAGGTCTTCTTCGAGCGAACCGCTGTCGCCGACGGCGACAGTGTGATCATCGACGCCGCGTCGGGTCTGGTGCTGCGGGCCATGGCCACTCCCGGCCACACCCCGCACCACACCTCCTACGTCCTGGAGGAGGACGGCACGGCGGTCGCGGCCTTCACCGGCGGTTCCCTGCTCATCGGCGCGGTCGGCCGCCCGGATCTGGTCGAGCCCACGCTGACCGCGCGGCTCGCCCGCGCCCAGCACGCCTCGGCGCACCGGCTGGCCGACGAGCTCGACGACGACGTGCGCGTGATGCCCACCCACGGCTTCGGCAGCTTCTGCGCCGCCACCCAAGCCTCGGGCGAGTCCACCACCATCGGCGAGCAGAAGAAGACCAACAGCGCCCTGCTGCAGGACACGGAGACCTTCGTCGCCGAGCTGCTCGCCGGACTCGACGACATACCCGCCTACTACACCCACATGGGCCCGGCCAACGCCGCCGGCCCGGCGCCCGTTGACCTCACGCCGCCGCGCCGCGCCGACGCCGCCGAGATACGCCGCCGCCTCCAGGACGGCGAGTGGGTGGTCGACCTGCGCAACCGCATCGCCTACGCCGACGGTCATGTCGCGGGGACCTACAACTTCGACCTCGACGGCCAGCTCGCCACCCACCTGCCCTGGCTGCTGCCGTGGGGTCGCCCCGTCACCCTGCTCGCCGAGACACCCGAGCAGATCGCCCGCGCCCAGCGCGAACTGGTGAGGGTCGGCATCGATCGCCCCGCGGCTGCGGCCACCGGCAGCCCGCTGGACTGGGCGGGGAGCGAGGGCCTTCGGGCCTTCGATCGCAGCGACTTCCAGGGCCTGGCCGCCGCCCGGGCCGACGGATCCCGGCCGTTCGTCGTGGACGTACGCCGCAACTCAGAGCGCGCCGCCGCCCGGATCGAGGACACCGTCCACATCCCACTGCACGAACTGCGCGCCCGCATCAGCGAGATACCCGCGGACATCACCGTGTGGGTGCACTGCGCCGGAGGCGTGCGCGCCGCCATCGCGGCCTCCCTGCTGGACGCGGCCGGACACCGGGTGGTCGCCGTGGACGACGGATTCGACCAGGCCGAGAGCGCGGGCCTGTCCGTCCTGCGCGGCGCACTCTGAGACGTCCGCGAAACGCAGGAGTGGGACGCCGGACTGCCGGTGGTCGACGGCCACAGCCGACCGGGTCGGGTGGTGTGAGGTGCTGGTCATCCTGACGGGCACGGCGATCAGCCTCCTGCTCGTCGCCGGCGCCATGGCCGCTCAGACCGTCCTTACCTAACTCCCTACCGTTTCCTCCGCGGCCCATCCGCAGACCTGGCCCGCCCTTCATCCGGGCCGAGGCACACCATGACAAGGAGCACCATGCCCGCCCCTACCCTCCACCTCACCGTGGCCGAACTCCACCGCCTCCACCACGCCACGACCGTCATCGACGTACGCACCCGAGCCGAGTACACCACCGGCCACGTCCCCGGCGCCGTGAACATCCCCCTGGATCAGCTGCACCACGCCGTTCCCGCACTGCGCGAGGCCGCCCACCGCCGGCCCCTCGTGGTCGTCTGCGCGTCCGGCGCGCGCTCGGAGAACGCCCGCGGCCAGCTGGAGCGCGCCGGCGTACCGGCCCGCTCTCTGAACGGCGGGACCGCCGCCTGGACCGCGGCCGGCCACCCGGTCGACCGCCCGGCGACCGCAGGCCACGGCCACCACATCTGGCCGATGGACCGCCAGGTCCGCCTCGCCGCAGGCGCCCTGATCCTGCTCGCACTCGTCGCCGACCTGGCGCTTCCAGGAGCGCGGCTGCTGTCCGCTGCAGTGGCCGCGGGCCTGGTCTACTCCGCCCTGAGCAACACCTGCGGCATGGCCGCGCTCCTCGGCAAACTGCCGTTCAACCGCCCGCCCAAGGCCGACCTGGAGGCAGCGCTGGCCGCACTGCGGGCCTGAACCACACCCGATCCATACCCCCGGGGGTACAGGTATCATGGCAGAAAGGTCCGACAAGGGAGGCATCCGGTGCAGGTAGAAGAAGAAGCGGTGAGCGCCGTGCTCAACCGCCTGCGCAGGGCCCAGGGTCAGCTGGCCGGCGTCATCGCGATGATCGAGGCAGGACGCGACTGCAAGGACGTCGTCACCCAGCTCGCCGCCGTCTCCCGCGCCCTCGACCGAGCCGGCTTCAAGATCGTGGCCAGCGGCATGCGGCAGTGCCTGGCCGCCGCCGACGGCGACACGCCCCCGATGTCCGAGGCGGAGCTGGAGAAACTCTTCCTCGCCCTGGCCTGACGACCGCGCCGGGACCGCCAAGCTCCTCGGCATCAGCCCCGGCACCTTCTACTACAACCACATCCCCGACCTGCTGCCTCTACGAGAGCAGGGTCTCCTACGGCGAACAGCCAGGCCAACGCGGCTTCGATGTCGACAGTGATGAACCCGAAGAAGTTGATGTTCTCGCGGTGGCCAGGGGCGATGAACGACAACAGTTCGTCGAGGACGTCGCGGCCCTGGGCGCGCAGCTCGCCGATCGCCTTGGCGTGGTACTCGGTGGTCCAGGTGATCGCGCGATGCGCGACCATGCCGTGCTGGCCGCGCTGCCGGCGCGGCCCTGTCTGGCAGCCGGGCGCACCTGCGGCGCGTGGGCAAGAACGCCTGGATCTCGTTCGCGTCTTGAGGCGTCTGCCTCCCGCAACGTCACGACGCGTTCAGCCCCCGGGTGTGGGGTCCAGGAAGGCGGTCAGGTGGGCGTTGACCGCGGCGGGATCGTCTTCATGGACATTGTGCCCCGCGCCCGGAACGACGTACACCGAAGAGCCGGGTATGCGTCGGCCGAGCACGTTCGCCTGCCACGGGGGGACGACGGTGTCTCGCTCGCCCCACAGCACCAAGGTGGGTGCGCTGATCTGCCCCAGGTGCCGGTCGACGAGCGACAGGTCGAGGTTGCGGACCTGCTTCCACATCGCCTCGCGATTGTCTGCGCGGCTGAGCGGCACCCAGTAGGCATGGGCGGTTTCGGGGGTGAGCCGCTCGCGATGGACGTAGGCCGCCTTGAGCCCGGAAACGTACAGGTCCTCAGTCATCAGCTTTGTCATCGCCTCTCCGATCACCGGGATGCGCATCAGCCGCAGGTTCTGGTTGAGCTCGGTGTCGAGTGCCAACGGCGCCATGAGCACGAGCCGGTCCACCCGTTCCGGTTCCTGCCAGGCGAAGGACAGCGCGACCGAACCGCTCAGCGAGTGGGCGACGATGGAGGCTCGAGGAAGCCCCACGGCGTCCATGAACTCTCCCAGCGCGTTGGTCATCGCCGGAACGTCGTAGCCGAAGTCGTCGTCACGCACGGTCGTGTATCCGTTGCCCGGCAGGTCCACCGCGTATACGGTGTGGTCGGCCGCGAGCGCAGGGATGACGTCGCGGTAGGTGTGGATCCACTGCGTGCCACCGGGAAGCAGGACGACTGGGGGCCCGTCGCCGGTCCTGCTGTAGTGGAAGCGGGCGACGGCGGTGTCGACAAAACGCGACTGGCTCAGCGGGGAGGTAGCCGAGCCGCGGGCTTCTGGAGGTTGCCACACATACGCGATCAGCAACGTGGCGGTGACGGCGAGAGCCAGCAACATCACCAGGGTTGTCAGCGTTCGGCGGGCCCAGCGCTTTCCCGGCCTGGACTGCTGGTCAATCTCCTGCGCCATTCTTTCCGTCTCCTTGTCGTGGTCGCACGTGTACGCACCTCACCTATCGGACTAGGTCTGTGACACCCGCAATCAGTGATCCAGCTCTCCGCTCCCCGCGGCAGTCGATCAAGATCATGAGGAGGATCAAGTAATGACGCCACGCTCAGAGTGCCGGCGGGTGGAGGAGCTCCCACCGCTGCGGGAGACCGAGCAGCCCGTGCCCCGGATGTGCCCGGAGGCGCACATCCGGGGCGGTCACCGTCAGGCCGAGGTTGAGCCGAAGTCCGCCGCGCGGTGGGCGACCCACTGGGCGTAGGTGAAGGCCGGTCGACCGGTGACCTCCTCGACCGTCGGGACTGTTTGTGCGATCTTGCCGTCTCTCGCGGCGAGCCCGTCGATGAACTCGCCGATCACCGGCGCAGGCATTCCGTGGCGCAGCATCTGCTCCTGGAACTGTTCACGGGGTTGCTCCTCGAACCGCAGCGGCCGTCCGATCGTCTCCGCGATGATCCGCACGCGGTCGATCTGGGTCAGCGACTGCGGCCCGGTGAGCAGGAACGCCTCGCCGACACGCTGATCGAGGAGGGCGCGTACGGCTACCGCGGCGATGTCGCGCGGGTCGACGGGGGCCAGGGCGGCGTTGCCGTACACGCCGCGGACGACCCCGCCGCCCGTGATCTGGGGTGCCCAGACCAGGTCGTTGGTCATGAACGCGTCGGGGCGCACGAAGGTCCACGGCAACCCGGACGCCTCGACGGCGCGTTCCAGTTTCAGGTGCCCTTCACCGATCAACCCAGGCGGGGAGTAGGTGACGGACGAGGAGGACAGCAGCACGACATGTTGCAGGTGGGCTTGGCGGGCCGCTTCGAGGAATCCGTCGAGGGCGTTGAAGACGGGGAACAGGAATGCCCGGTCGACGCCGGACAGCGCTTCGGCCAGGGCTTCCGGGCGGGCCAGGTCACCGGGAACGACCTCGGCCTGGTCCGGGATTGAACGGTCGGCTGGGTTGCGGGTGAGGACGCGTACCTTCTCACCCGCGTCGAGCAGTTGGTGGACGATGTTGGCGCCGACGTTTCCGGTGCCACCGGTTACCAGGATCATGGACGATATCTCCTTCATTTTCTTTTCTTCTGGCCGGTTGTCGACGCGGGCTCTGTTCGGCCCACGACGAGAAATCCGGCTGGGGCAGGGTTGTCGATGGTGTGGCCGAGGGCAGGCGAGATCCGTGCCCCGGGTAGAGGCCTGCAGAAGTCGGAGGCTTGGCCACAACTCGGAGCTCCTGCAGCTCCGCCGGCGCGAGCGCGGATCAGCAGCCCCTCGGTACAGCTGATGCGTTCGCGCAGGTCATGTGAGCACGCGGGCCGGCGGCCGCGGCAGATGCGGCTGCCGTGGGACACCCTCATCGCCGGCGCACCAGCGCTGGCGGCGCTGGTGGTCAGTTCGTGGGACGGCGGGCCTGGTTCGTCTCGCGGATGACCGCCCAGGCGTCCGCGACCGGACCCAGGTGTTCGAGCTTGTCCGGGTTGATTACCGTGCGGATTGCCTGGATCTGTCCGTCGAGAATGTCGAGCGTCCAGGTGTTGATGACCTTGCCGTCCCGGTCGCGGAAGATCGCGCCTGGCTGGCCGTTCACCTGATGCGGCTCCACGACGCCGCCGATCTGGGCGAACAGCGAGACAAGGACGGCCAGTGCCCGGGCCACGTTGTCGGCGCCGAAGACGCCCTTGCCCCACTGCGGGGCCTTGCCGCCGCTGTCGCTGACCATGTGCACGTCGGCGGCGAGGAGCTCGGCCAGCCCTTCGACGTCTCCTTGCCTGAAGGCGTCGAAGAACCGTTCGGCGAGTTCCTCGCGCTCGGTTCGGTCAGCCTCGAACCGGGGCCTGCCCGCTTGCATGTGGCGACGCGCCCGCGCCGCGAGCTGGCGGCACGCGGCCTCCGAGCGCCCGACGGCGGTGGCGATCTCGGGGAAGTCGAAGGCGAACACCTCCCGCAGCACGAAGACCGCGCGCTCGAGCGGGCTGAGCCGTTCGAGCAGGAGCAGGGCCGCCGTCGACACCGAGTCGGCCAGCTCCGCCGACCGTGCCGGGTCCTGGTAGGGGTCGGTCAGCAGCGGCTCGGGAAACCACGGCCCGACGTACTCCTCCCGCCGGGCCCGGGCCGAGCGCAGCACGTCGATCGAGATGCGGGTCACCACGGCCGACAGGAAGGACTTGGTCGAGGCGGGCTCGGTGGGCGTGGTGTGGTAGCGCAGCCACGTCTCCTGGACCGCGTCCTCGGCCTCGCTCACGCTGCCCAGGATCCGGTAGGCGATGGAGAACAGCAGCGGCCGCAGTTCCTCGAACTCCTCGGCGCGGGTCATGCCAGCTCTTCCTTCAAGCCCTGCCGCCAGGAGGGGTAGCGCAGCTGCCAGCCGAGCTCCCGCTCGGCCTTGGTGTTGGAGAGGCCGCGCTCCTCGGTCCCACCAGCCACGAACACCCGCATGACCATCACCTTCCCGTTCCCAAGCCTGTCTTCGATACCGAGACGAGACAGCCACTCCATCTGTGACATGAGGACGGAAAGTAGCCGACACCGGCGTGGCACGAGGCCGAGCAGCGAGAAGTCGGCGACCAGCACGTCGGGCTGGACGGGCGCGCAACTCGGCCAGCTTGTCTCGGGCGTAATCGGCCGCAGGGCCGCAGACAATGCGATCTCTCAGCCGCGCGAACGCGCCAATCGGCGTGCGGGCCTCGAAGTCCCTGAGGACGTCCTTGACCGGATCGGCGCCGTCGTCCAGGCGATCGGCTCTACGCCGCTGGCGGCGACCTCCTCGTGCGGTGACCTGTCGGCCAGCACCCCGGGCGCCGTGGCCGCGTTCGCGCAGCGCGGGCGACCGACAGGACGGGCGGCACGGCTCCGCCGCCGGACCAGATGGCAAACAGGAAGTATTAGAGCCCCAAACAAAATGATCTCTTCAGTGGCCGGCTGCGGCGCTGCCCCTCGCCGGGAATCATCGACTGGCGGCGTCTCGTCCGCTGATCTAACGTGACTGGCTATGGTCAGGGCCTGGTGGGTGCTCGGCGTCCTCATGGTGGTGAGCGGTGCCGCGCTCGGCTTCTTCTTCCCGAACCCATGGGGCTGGGACGGGCACAGCTCCCTGACGTGCGGAAGCGCCTTTCTCGGAGATGGCTATCAACCGAGCGACCCCCAGTGCCCCACTCGTCGGCTGCTATCAGGGAGCATTGCAGTGCTCCTCATCACCGCAGGCGCGATCTTGGCCTGGATGAACTTCCGAGCACGGCGCAGGGCAGTGAGGTCCGGCCTCTAGAGTTGGCCGGCGCTCCTGCCGCTCTGTGACCCATGCCACATGCAGTTCCTGTCAGCAATCGGGGCGCCGCTCCGCTCAACTCACAGAAAGCAAGCGAACCGACAGGAGCAACACATGAAGCACCGCATCGTCGTCCTCGGCGCCGGCTATGCCGGGGCCTACGTGGCCGGGACCCTGGCCCGCCGGCTGTCCCCAGCGGACACCGAGATCACCGTGGTCAACGCTGTGCCGGACTTCGTCCAGCGGCTGCGGCTGCACCAGCTCGCGGCCGGCCAGGAGATCGAGGCTCCACAGCTCGCCGACGTCTTCGCGGGCACGGGGATACGGCTGCGCCTGGCCCGTGTCACCGCCGTCGACCCCGAGCGCCAGGTCGTCGCCGTGGCCGACGCCGACGGCGGCGGCGAGCTCGGCTACGACACCCTTCTCTACGCGCTCGGCAGCCACGGCGACGACAGCGGCGTCCCCGGCGCGGCCGAGCACGCCTTCGACATCGCCGCCCGGCCCTCGGCGCTGCGCCTGCGCGAGCGCCTGGACAGCCTGGGCAGGCGGGGCGAAGGCGGGAGTGTGCTGGTCGTCGGCGACGGGTTGACCGGCATCGAGACCGCCACCGAGATCGCCGAATCCCGGCCCGGCCTGTCGGTGGCGCTGGTCGCCCGCGGCGAGCTGGGCGCCCGGCTCTCCGCCGGAGCCCGCAGCCACTTGCGCCAGGCCTGCGACCGGCTGGGCATCACCGTCCTGGAGCACACCAGCGTCGAAGCCGTCGAAGCGACGCGGGTGCTGTGCGCCGACGGCACCGCCCTGGCGTCCGACGCAACCGTGTGGACGGCTGGGTTCGCGGTCAACCCCATCGCCGCCGCCAGCGGGCTGGAGGTCACCGAGAACGGTCAGATCGTCGTCGATCGCACCATGCGGTCGGTCTCGCACCCGAACGTCTACGCCGCCGGCGACAGCGCCTACGCCATCGGCGACAACGGCCGGCCGCTGCCGATGTCCTGCGCTTCGGCCGGCTACACCGGCCGGCAGGCGATCCACGCGATCGTGGGACGCCTGACCGGCTGCAAGATTGCGAACATCAAGCTGGTCTACTGGGAAAACCACATCAGCCTCGGTCGGCGGGACGGGATCCTGCACCTGGTCGACGACGAAGGGCACGCAAAGCCGAAGTATGTGGGCGGCCGGAACGCCGTGCGGATCAAGGAGGGCATCGTCAAGACCTCGCTGTGGGCCACCTCGCACCCGACCTTCGGCGTGCCCAAGCGCCAGCGCCGCCTGGCCGCCGCGCCGCATGCGTCCGTCAAGACGGTGGTCGTGTAACGCCTAGGGTGGTCCGCGTGGACAGCACCGCCACTGACCGCTTCGACACCAGTCGGTTCGAGGCCAGCCGGAACCGACTGGCCTCGCTGGCGTACCGGCTGTTGGGCTCCGCCGCCGACGCCGAAGACGCCGTGCAGGATGTGTTCCTGCACTGGCAGGCCGCCGACCGGCAACGGATCAAGGTGCCGGAAGCATGGCTGACCAAGGTCGTCACCAACCTGTGCCTCGACCGGCTCCGCTCGGCACAAGCCCGCCGCGAACGCACCGTCGGCGCCTGGCTGCCCGAACCGCTCCTCGACGGCGACCCGATGCTCGGCCCGGCCGACACGTTCGAGCAGCGCGAATCGGTCTCCCTGGCCGTGCTGACGCTCATGGAGCGCCTGTCGCCCCTGGAGCGGGCCGTCTACGTCCTGCGCGAGGCGTTCTCCTACAGCCACGCCGAGATCGCCGAGATCCTCGACATCACCGAGTCCGCAAGCCAGCAGCACCTTCACCGGGCCCGGCGCCGCATCACCGCCGCGCGCCGCGGCGGCGGCGGCGAAGTCGACCCGGCCTCCGCCCGCAGGATCGTCGAGGAATTCCTCGCCGCCGCCTCCTCGGGCCGCACCGAACGGCTGGTGGCGCTGCTCACCGACGACGCGACCGCGATCTCCGACGGTGCCGGCCTGACCGAGAAGCTGCTGCAGTTCGACACTGCGCAGGGCATCGCCGCCGTCGCACGGGCCGGTTTCAAACCCACACCCGCCAAACGGCGACTCGCCGGCGGCACGCCCGCCATCCACTACGCGCTCGTCAACGGTGCACCCGCCATCCTCTTCGTGGTCGGCGAGCAGGTCATCGGCGCCGTGACGTTCGACATCACAGGCGGCAAGATCGCAACCGTGCGCGGCATCGCCGCCCCCACCCGCCTCGCCCGCCTCGCCGAAGCATGGCGGCAGGACGAACCGGACACGCCGCTCATCACCCAGTGGTGACCTGACGCCGACCGCGGCCAGGCGCAGCACCCGCGCTGCGATGAACCGTTCCCGGGCTTCGGACGCCAGCAGCCTGAGCCCATCAACCTGTCGTTCCCCGCCATGTGCATCGGCCTCGGGCGGCGCGCCGGCATCTTCCAGTTCGCCCACAAGGACGACACCGCGATGCGGCTCTACCTCGGCGGCCGCCCAGGCGCGAAGCCCAAGGAGCTCTCCTGCAAGGCCAGCGTCATGCATCTGGTGAACGAGGCACGCAAGCCCAGCTCGCACACCTGGCCCAAGGGCGGCATGCGCCAGGAGATCCTGCAGGCCAAGCGGGGCGGAACGCCGGCCACCACCGAACCAGCAGCCTAGCTCTACTACGTCCGCACTCCGGGTCGGTAAGACCGCTGTCACCAGGTACACGGAATTGCGTTAGCGCAGATCAGACTCCTTGCTGCGGCGCTGGCGAAAAGGTTCATGTGCGGCCAGCCGCGTGGCTGTCAAGCAGGTGGACGGGCCTCGCCGAGCCGGCTCGCGGTCTTGCCGACGCCGATGGCGTAGGCGCGGACGTCCGGGGTCAGGCACCGTCCAGAAATCTCTATCCCGAAAGCTGTACGGCTGGCCCAGCCGTACAGCTTTCGCACTCGCGACCACGACCGCGACGCCTGTTCAGCAACCTTGTCGAGCGCCGAACTCCAGCCGGGAGCGCGTCGGGCCGAGAAGAACAACGCGGCTCAAGGCTCGAACCGAGGGTCACCGACCTTCTTGATTGAGGTTGCCGTGAGCCTCGGCCGAAAGGTCCTGCCAGCCGGCCCAGGTCGTGAGCCGGTCGGCGTAGACCTGCTGGAGCATCGGGTAGAAGCCCAGGCCGAAGAGCACCCGCAGGGGCGGGTTGTCGGAGTCGACGATCTTGAGGAGTGCCTGGGCAGCGGCGGCCGGGTCGCCCGCGGGCTGCTTTCCCGCGAACCCGGCGATGCGCTGGCGGAGACCGTCGTAGATCGGGTTGGGCTCGGCCATGTAGCCGTTGGCGAGAGGATCGGGGTTCTTGCCGGAGCGGGTGGCGAAGCCGCCGGGCTCGACCACGGTCACCTTGATGCCGAAGCCGGCGACCTCCTGGGCGAGGGTTTCGTTCAGGGCTTCCAGGGCCCACTTGGAGGCCTGGTACGCGCCGCCGAGCGGCATCGCGATGAGCCCGGCCGCCGAGGACAACTGGATGATGTGCCCCGAGCGCTGCTCGCGCAGGTACGGCAGCGCGGCCTGGATCACCCACACCGCGCCGAACAGGTTGGTCTCCAGCTGGTCGCGCAGGTGCTCCTCGGTCAGCTCCTCGATCGCCCCCATCTGGGCGTAGCCGGCGTTGTTCACGACGACGTCGAGCCGACCGAAGTGCTCCTTGGCCCGCTGCACGCTCGCGAAGACGGCGGCCTTGTCGGTCACGTCCATCTCCAGCGGCAGCACCGCATTACCGTGGGCGGCGACCAACTCGTCGAGGCTCGCGCTGTTCCGGGCGGTCGCGGCCACCTTGTCGCCGCGGGACAGGGCGGCCTCGACGAAGTTGCGGCCGAGGCCGCGCGACGAGCCGGTGACGAACCAGACCTTGCTCATGATGTCTATCCGTTCTTCTGCAGTGGCGCTCGCGCGGTGGTGACCACGCGACGGGGCCAAGGCGATCACTCGTGGAGTCCTGTGCCGCGGTTCGTTCGCGCGGCGTCCTGACGAGCATGAGGCGTCCGCGACCCGAGCTTTGTGACAGTGCGGGCGTGTGACGTACGCCACCACTCATGGGTGTCACACATCGGTGAGAGCCGGCGCCTTATGCATGGAGCAAGTCGAGAAGCGCACAGGTGGGAGCCGTCCATGAACGAGCACAGCGAGCCGAAGACGGGCGCACCCGGGCCGCCCGCCGATGGCGGCCGGACGGACTCCACCGAGGCGTTCCTCACCCACCGCAACCTGCTCTTCACCGTCGCGTACGAGATGCTCGGATCGGCGACCGATGCCGAAGACGTCCTGCAGGAAGCCTGGCTGCGGTGGATGAAGGTCGATGTGGGGCAGGTGCACGACCAGCGCGCCTACCTGGTCCGGATCACGACCCGGCGGGCGCTCGACTGGCTGCGCATGATGCGGCGCCGCAAGGAGGCCTACGTCGGCTGCTGGCTGCCGGAGCCGCTGCTCACCGCGCCAGACGTGGCCGAGGACGTCGAGCTCGCCGAAAGCGTGTCGATGGCGCTCATGCTCGTCCTCGAGACGCTGTCGCCGACCGAGCGCGCCGTCTTCGTGCTGCGCGAGGCCTTCGATGTCAGTTACGACGAGATCGCGGCCGCCGTCGGCAAGAGCCCCGCGGCCGTCCGCCAGATCGCCCACCGCGCCCGACGCCACGTTGAAGCCCGCCGCCCTCGCGAGACGGTCTCCCCCGGCGAGGCCCGGGCGGTGTTGGAGTCGTTCCAGCGCGCGCTCGAAGCCAAGGACCTGCAGGGCCTGCTTGACGTGCTCGCCCCCGAGGTCGTGGCCATCAGCGACGGCGGCGGCGTCAAGCAGGCCACGCCGCGTCCGATCATCGGCGCCGACAAGGTGGCCCGCTTCATCGTCGGCGGCCTCGGCAAGGCCCAAGTCGCGCTCACCGGTGACCCCACCCTGGTCAACGGCGACCCGGCACTCATCCTCCGCGTGAACGGCGAGATCGACGGCGTCATCGCGCTCCGGGTCGAGGACGCCCGCATCACCGGCCTCTACTACGTCCGCAACCCGCAGAAGCTGACCCGCATCGAATCCGCGACCCCACTCACCCTCGGAGGGAAGCCAGGCGCGGTGCCTGGTCAGCCGCCGGTGTTCACCGCAGAACAAGCCCGATCAGCTCCGAGCAAACTCAGCCAGATCTCTAACTAGGAGGTTATTCATGACGACGAACATCAACGGCGAACTCGCCGGCCTGGAACTGCCGGTCGAGCGGAGCTGCCCGTTCGCCTCGCCCGCCGCCTACGAGCGACTGCGCGAGCAGGCGCCGATCAGCAAGGTCCGCCTGAGCAGCGGCGGCGAGGCGTGGTGGGTGTCTGGCCATGAGGAGGCCCGTGCCGTCCTCGCCGACGGCCGCTTCTCCTCCGACAAGCGCAAGGACGGCTTCCCGCTCTTCACCCTCGATGCGGCGACCCTGAAGCAGCTCCGCAGCCAGCCGCCGTTGATGCTCGGCATGGACGGCGCGGAGCACGCTGCGGCCCGGCGTCCGGTGATCGGCGAGTTCACCGTGAAGCGGCTGGCCGCGCTGCGCCCGCGGATTCAGGACATCGTCGACCACTTCATCGACGACATGCTCGCCACCGATCAGCGCCCGGTCGACCTGGTGCAGGCGCTGTCCCTGCCGGTGCCCTCGCTGGTGATCTGCGAACTGCTCGGCGTCCCCTACACCGACCACGACTTCTTCCAAAGCCGCACCACCATGATGGTGCGCCGGACCTCGCTGGAAGACCGCCAACGAGCCTTCGCCGAACTGCGCGCCTACATCGACGACCTGGTCACCCGCAAGGAGTCCGAACCCGGCGACGACCTGTTCGGCCGGCAGATCGCCCGGCAACGCCAGAAGGGCACCGTCGACCACGCGGGCCTGGTGAGCCTGGCGTTCCTGCTGCTGACCGCCGGACACGAGACCACGGCGAACATGATCTCGCTCGGCGTGGTCGGGCTGCTCTCCCATCCGGAGCAACTGGCCTTGGTCAAAGCCGACTCCAGCAGGACGCCCATGGCCGTGGAGGAACTGCTGCGCTACTTCACCATCGCCGACGGGGTCACCTCCCGGCTCGCCACCGAAGACGTGCAGATCGGCGGGGTGAGCATCAAGGCCGGCGAGGGCGTCATCGCCTCGACCCTGTCGGCCAACTGGGACCCGGCGGCGTTCAAGAATCCAGCCGAACTGGACGTCGAGCGCGGGGCTCGCCACCACCTCGCCTTCGGATTCGGCCCGCACCAGTGCCTCGGCCAGAACCTGGCCCGGATGGAACTGCAGATCGTCTTCGACACGCTGTTCCGCCGCATCCCCACCCTGCGGCTCGCCGCACCGGCCGAGGACCTGCCGTTCAAGACCGACGCCGTCATCTACGGCGTTCACGAACTCCCCGTCACCTGGTGAGCAGGACATGATGCGGATCAAAGCGGACACCGGCCTCTGCGTCGGCTCCGGCCAGTGCGTCCTGACCGAGCCGGCCGTCTTCGACCAAGACGACGACGGCGTCGTGGCCCTGCTGACCGATCACCCCGACGACCAGAGTGCCGCACAGGCGCGCCACGCCATCACCCTGTGCCCGTCCCGGGCCCTGTCCATCCTGCGGGAGTGAGTACACCCAGTTGGATGATGCGTCCGTGCTGGTAGGGGGCGACGACGTCGGCTTAGGTCAGACCTTGCCTCCAGCGCCGCGTTCGGCCCGCCGATACCTGGAATGCCACTCGGTAAATGGGGGCTGGAGCTGGGGCCGGAGCGGTGCCGACGGGCTGCGCGAAATGGTCGAGCACCTGCCGAACGCCATCCTGTGGCGCCTTGAGAAGATCGATCACAGCCCCACCGGACGCGGTCGTGCGCCGCGTTCTCGCCTTCCTCGATCAGGTGGAGAAGCTTCCGTCGTGAGACGACCGATGGGGGCCGGCGCGCACGTGCGAACGCACCCCTTGCAGGCCGAACAGGATGAGAAGCTCGACCGCTCCGCCATCGGCGCTGCCCAGCCAGTGCGGCAAGGACGTGTCGAACTCGGCTGCCTCACCGGGCGGCAACGTCAGGTCGCGCTCGCCGAGCACCAGCCGCAGGCGACCGTTGAGCACGTACAGCCATTCGAAGCCTTCGTGAGTCTGCGGGGACGGTTCGAGCGGTTCCGGTTGAGCGGGGATGATCATCTTGAACGCATGCACCCCGCCCTGCCGCCGGGACAAGGGCACGAAGATCATCCCGAACTGTCTGATCGGCTTCAGGTGGATCCGGGGGTCGCCGGTGCGCGGGGCGCCGACGAGATCGTCCAACGGAACGCCGTAAGTGCGAGCCAGCGGCAGCAGCAACTCCAGAGTCGCCCGGCGCTGCCCGCTCTCCAGCCGCGACAGGGTGCTCTCCGACACCCCGGTCGTCGCCGCGAGGGCAGCGAGGGTGATGCCGCGGTTACGACGCAGCGCACGCAGCCGCGGCCCCACCGCGTCAAGCACGTCATCCGTTTCGCGATCCACGAGACCATCTTGCCAGAACCGCAAGATTCCGTGCCAGATCGTGGCACGCCTGGCGAGACTGAGCGCGTACCGACAGAAGGAGTCTTGATGAGCACCACCGATGCGGTCACGTTCTGGGACGGCGTCCACGCGGCCCGACCGGCAGCCGCCGACCCGCAGCCGAATGCTCGCCTCACCGAGACGACTACGAGCCTGCCGCCCGGCGACGCCTTGGACCTCGGATGCGGCGACGGCGGCGACGCGCTGTGGCTCGCCGGCCAGGGGTGGCACGTCACCGCCGCCGACATCTCGGCCGTGGCGGTCGAGCGGCTCGCCGCCCTCGCCCGCTCACACGGCCTGGGCGACCGCGTCATCGCCGAGCGGCATGACCTGCGCGGGTCCTTCCCGCAGGGCAGGTTCGACCTGATCTGCGCCCACTACCTGCACACCCCCTTCGATCTGGACAGGGCAACCGTCCTGCGCGCCGCCGCGCACGCGCTGCGCCTGGGCGGGCGGCTGCTGGTCGTCGACCACGGCTCGACCGCGCCGTGGTCGTGGAACCAGAATCCCGACGTTCGGTATCCGACTCCGCGGGAGGTCGCCGCAGGTATCGATCTGGACCCGGCGACGTGGACGGTCGAGCGGGCCGACGCACCCCGCCGGATCGCGATCGGACCGGGCGGGCGCACCGCCGAGGTCACCGACCACGTACTGATCATCCGCCGCACCACCTGACCCGGCGCCAGAGCCGCTCCCCCACAAAGGAGACCACCATGCCCACCGCCTCCGCCCGCAACCGCCGCAGCGACACCCCGCCGCCCCGGACCGGAAGCAGCGAGACCGCGATCCTGCGCGAATTCCTCGACTGCCTCCGGACCTCGATCGCCGCGAAGGTCGACGGTGCACCCGAACCGCAGGTCCGAACAGCAGCAGTGCCGTCGGGCACGAACCTGCTCGGCCTGCTCAACCACCTGACTTTCGTCGAGCGCTCGATGTTCCTCGGGGACCACGTCACCGACTGGCAGGCGACGTTCCAGGCTGCACCAGCCGACAGCGTGGCCGACGTCGTCGCCCGCTACCGAGAGACGGTCGAGCGCGCGAACGAAGTGCTCGACGGGTGCACCGATCTCGGCGCACCGATCCCTCGATCGCGGCCGGAACGCCCCGCTCCCAGCATCCGCTGGGCGCTCACCCACATGATCGAGGAGACCGGCCGCCACGCGGGCCACGCGGACATCCTCCGCGAACTGATCGACGGCGCGACCGGGCGCTGATCCACCTCCTTCAGGACAGGAACACATGATCACCGCAGCACGGCCGTTGTCGCGCCGCTTCCTCCGATCCGCGCGCACGGTGGCGACCATCACGCTCACCCTCCTGCTCACGCTCGGCACCGCGGCTTGTTCCACGCCGACAGCCGGCGATGTTCCCCCCTATGCCGTCGCCACCCAGGGCGATCCCCAGTTCAAGAACACCTTCCGACACGAGTTCGCCGACGTCGACGGCGTCCGCATGCACTACGTGACCGGTGGCAGCGGCACGCCTGTAGTGCTGATACACGGTTGGCCACAGACCTGGTACGGCTGGTGGCCGATCATGCCGGCACTCGCCAAGGACCACACCGTCTACGCTGTCGACCTTCCCGGACTGGGCGACAGCACCGGCTCACCGACCGGCTACGACAAAGCCACTCTGGCGCGGTACGTGCACATGCTGATCGCCGATCGGCTCGGGGTGCGTGACGCCCGCGTCGTCGGGCACGACTTCGGCGCCGCAGTAGCATTTCAGTACGCCAGCCAATTCCCCGACGACACCGCACGCCTCGGCTACTTCGACCTGCCGCTACCTGGGCCCGCGATCGATGCGTCCACGTACCGCTCACTGAGCTGGCACATCGCCTTTCACTCCCAGCGACGGGTCCCCGAGGCGGTCGTAGGCGACGACGTCCGCGAGTACCTGGCACTGTTTTATCCCCAGGTCTCGTTCGGTGGAACGGCGTTCGGTGGCACCTCTGATCGGTCCCCGTTCACCGACACCGAGATCAACGAGTACGCACGGACCTACAGCCGGCCCAAGGTCCTGTCGGGCGGCTTCGAGCTCTACCGCGCCCTCGGCAAGGACGTCCGCGATACCGTGGCAGCAGCACCGATACGCGTCCCGGCCCTGCTCATGACCGCCCAAGGGCAGCTCGATGCGATCCGAGCCACAGTGGTGCCGCGCATGACCAACATCGTGCGGGCGGTGGACGTGCCGAACGCAGGGCACTGGCTCGTCGAGGAGAATCCCCAGTTCATCACTGCGGAGCTACTGCGTTTCCTCGACGCATGACCGCCGGTCAGTGCCGCCTTGGGCGTCACTCTGGTGCTGGTCGCTGCCGCCGCGGTCGGGTTGATCGTGCTCGCCCTGATCGGACTCGGCTCGCCCGATCTCTCCCCCAAGGCAAGCTCGACATCACCAACCTGCTGGAGGTCATCAAGATCTCGCTCGCCGTGGTCGCCGGAGTCGGCGGCGTCGTGGCCCTGGTTGGCGCCTATCGCAAGCAGCGCCTGGCCGCCGTGCGCACGGCGGCCTTCGGCATGGCGCTCGTGACGCCGCCTCGCCCACCTGGGCCGCCGCCGGGAGCTCGTCAGCCGCTCACCAGCGACACGTGGCGCGGGCTGAGGATGCGGTCACGGTGTGGGTGTCATTGGCCTGATGAGGTTGGTTGGCCAAGATGAGAGTCAGGCGTCCGGGCCCAGGTACCGGCCAGGTGCCCAGGGTGACCCAGCTGCCGCGGTGGGTTGCCTGGTCGATGGTGACGGGTCCAGCCAGGTGCGGTGGGGTGGTGTTGTCGTCGTCGAGGTAGTAGGAGGCGGTGCCGGTTGAACGCCGGTCGTCGGCGATGAAAGCTTCGATGGTGCATCGCGCTTCAGGCCGGGTGTCGAAGTACCAGTTCACGAGCTGAGTGGCGTGGCCCAGTTCGGAGCCCACTTGCATGAACAGGGCGGTGCCGGTGCAGCCGTCCTTCGTCCAACCGCCGTCGGCCGGTCTCCAGCCAGGGTCGGCGTAGGACCATTCCTCCCGGCAGCCGATGCCGTGCACCGCGCTCCAGCGGCCGGCCTCGCCGGGCGGGGCAGTGGTGGGGCGTGCGGCTGGGTCTACCAAGGCCGTGCCGTCGGCCGGCGGCGTCGAGAGGGATAAGCCGGACGAGGTGCGCCCCGGGAGGGCCGCGGCGGTCGGATCGTGCAACAGCGACCACACTCCGAACATGATGGCGACAGCTCCCGCCGTCCCGGCGGCGATCGCGACGGTCCTTTGCCACCCGCGCCATCTGGGCGACCGGCGCCGGGCAGATGGCTCGGCTGACTCAGCGGCGGCGGCGGGATCGGCCGCAGCAGCCGGTATCGGCGGCAGGGCCGCAGGCCCTGTTCGCTCGGCGTCGGCGAGCGGCTGAGCCTCAGCGATGGCGGGATGCCCGCTCCGCTGCGCGGCGCGATCACTCTGGGCGGTGTGGATACGGTTGCGGCACTGTACCCACGGCTGCGGATCTTCGTTCAGTGCCGTGACGATAGCGCGGACCTGGTCGGCCGCGGGCAGCCGGATGCCGTTGAGCAGATCACCGATCGTCGACTTGGAGATATGCGTTCTGGCGGCCAGAGCGCGCAGCGACACCTCGTGACGGCGGCACAACGCACGCAGTGCCGCGGCCAGATCAGCGGCCGACACGCACTCCTTGAGCATCTGGTGGAGCTGTCCGTCCTGCTCGGACATCTGGTTGCCGCCGTTGGACACTGTCCGGCCCCTTCCTGTTTTCGCTGCTCCGTGGCTTGCTCTGGACGCTGGTGTCCGATCTTGTCCGCAGGTACCGACGGAACGTGGTGGACACGCCCGCATACCTCGCACAGTGGTCTCACCACTGGTCAAGGCGCCGACCTGAGGCATCCCTCCCTTATCTAGTCTCCAGGAGTTCGCATGCGTCTACGAGGTCTGAGGACCTTCACCGGATTGGCGGCCGTCGCGGTCGTCCTCGGCTTCTGCGGGGCGACCACCCCCGCCCACGCCGACACCGAACCGCAAGCAACCGTGCAAGCAGTGCCAGATGTGGACCTGCGCACCACGCCACTCGCCGACGGCCACGTAGACGATCTGGCCGAACCGGCCGTGACAACAGACGACGGCGCCCCCAAGACACCGCTGAACACCACGGTGACGGCCCGCCGCTGTCCTAACAGTGAGGTCGATCTGCCCCTGGGCCCACTCGCCGACCTCGCCGCCCAGACCTCGATGCTCACCCAGGGGCAGATCGACACCTACTGCAGGCTCAGCCCTCACGAGCGAGCGGTCTGCGACGAGGATCTGCTCAAGTGCGTCAACGTGGCCCAGCCCGCTCACGACTTCGCCTACCAGTACGACACGAGCATCGGCGGCCCGCGCACCAAGAACGGGGACGACCGCGCGGATGCGGCACGACACTGCCTGTGGCAGCTCTACCTGACCGTGAACGTCGACGCGGACTACGCGGCCCGCTGGGGAGATGCGCATGAGCACAGCGCCGATCCCGCGCAGAGCCACGCCATGGATCTGCACAACAACACGGTGGCCCGCGCAGCCTCGCGCAGCGTCGTGGAAGAGATCGCTCCGACCATCTCGGCGTATCCGCAAGGCGGCCCTGAGGTGAAAAAGGCCATGAAAGCCGCCGTGGTGGCCACGTGCGACGGCCTGGTCCAGCGAGCGGTCCACGTCAAGCCCGTAGGCGACCCACACGACCAACAGGACATCTCGGTGACCGACCTGGAAGGCACCGACATCTGCTCCCCGGACAACACGCTCGACAACCTGATGCCGTGCGATATCTCTACACGGCTGGTCTACATCAACGACTAACGGACGCCTGCCCCCTTGAGCGGGTTGGCGCGTAAGGCCTGGGTCGGACGGACATCCTCCATCCGGCCCAGGCTCGTCCCAGTCCAGGAGGCCCTCGCGGCACTCACAGCTACCTTGCCCCCTGGCGTTTACGAGACGGCCGAGCGAAGCATCCCGCGCGGCCGCGTTTCGGCTTGGCCGTGCCGTTGACGGCGAGCAGGGCCGCGAACTAGGTGGGCCCGTCACTAACGTCGGTTGGGTATTGCTTGGTGGGTGGAGTCCCGTCACTGGCTCCATGGCCTTTCGTGTCACCACGGGCCATAGATAGAACTCCGGCTAACTGTGCCTGGCTAGCGATCGGGTGGCCGGACCGGCTGCCACCTGCATCGGTAGGGCAGGGCCTTAGCAGAACTGGGCGAGGGCCTGGTCGTAAATGCGATCGAAGCTGATTTTGAAGTGCCGCCCATCGGGCATTGTGAGCCTGACGGTCACGTATTCCGCGCCCTGTGCCGTGTGGATCTCGACGGCTGCTCCTGCCCGTGGGATGGTCCTACGCAAGACCTTGGCGTCCCGGTCGATGGTGTGGACCACCTGTTGATCCGAGATCGTCAGGTAGCCGCCGATCCAGCCCTGATGACTGTCGATCGAGGCGAAACCGTGGATCATGCCGGGAACGGTCAGCGAGCCATCGGCATGCAACCTCGCGCGAGGCATTCCCCATCGACGTGGGGCCCAGCCTAGGAGACCGCCGAGGATTTCGCCGAGCATGCTCCCAGGCTACGTTTCAGGAGAGGCAAACGCGTGCATCCGCGGCCTGTTACGTACCCTTGGTCGGGTAGCTGGTCCAGCTTCGGATGGGTGAGCTCGCGGCGAAGTTGGTCCTGAGTTGGGCTCGGGCGTTGCGCCAGCGCACATAAGCGCCGATCGCCGCGTTCTGCTCGTCGTGAGTGCGGTCGTCGGTGCCGTTGAGGGCGTAGCGGCGCAACGCGGCGAACTCGGACTCGATCCAGTTCAGCCAGGAGCAGTAGGTCGGCAGGAACACCAAGTCGACGTGGTTGTCGGAGGCCCAGGCTCTGACCTCGGGATGTTTGTGCGGGGAGTAGTTGTCGGCGATCACGTACAGCTTCTCGCTGGGCCGGCGGACGCAGAGCGTCTTGAGGAAGGACAAGTACTCCCACCAGCACTTGCGTGGCCGGATCCGTTAGTACTACTTGCCGGTCGTCAGGTCCAGTGCGGCGATCATCTGCATGACGCTGTTGAAGCGGTTGTATGTGGCCCGCAGCCGAGCCGGCCAGTTGATCGAGATGCGGCGCGATCGCATCCAGCGCCCGGCCGATCCGATCATCGTTGACCAGCTCAGCCTCCACACCGAACGCCTCACCCACCGCCCGGCTCCTGGCCCACTCCTGCACGTGCACCAACGGAGACGGCGAGGTCAGCCGGTTGGCTACCAGCACCTCGATCACCTGACCATGCGTCAACGCAGCCACATCACGCACCGGGCAGGCTGCATCGACCAGTTCCCGGATCCGTAACCGGGAACAGAACTCGGCCACCACCGGCAACGCCCCGAGCATCTTCTCGACGCTTACCCCGCCCCACTGCGCACGCTGTCTCACAAGCCACAGGTCATACCGCTACGACCAGTTGAGATCAACACCAGCGCCCGAGATCGTCAATCATCCCGACGTGCGGAAACGGGGCTAGCCGCGCTGCTCATCACTCTACCGAGCTGTTCAGCTGGGTAGAGTGATCGTCTCTCTGTGGATTGACCGGAAATGGATGGGCATGGCCGAAGACCTGCGTTTTTCGTTGCTCGGCCCGGTGCGGGCCTGGCGCGGCGGGCAGGAGCTGGAGCTCGGCTCGCCGCAACAGCGCCTGGTGCTGGCCGTACTTCTGCTAGCAGGGGGCAGGGCCGTGAGCGGCGAGCAGGTCATGGACGCGGTGTGGGGTCAGACGCGGCCGCGTACCGCGCTCCAGGTCTTGCGCACCTACGTCTCGCGGCTGCGCGCGGTGCTCGGCACGGACGCGCTGAGGTCCATCGGCGACGGCTACGCGCTGCTGGGCGGTGCGAGCGACCTCGCCGAGCTTCACGAGTTGTACGGCGAAGGCCGCTACACCGAGGCGCTGGCCCTGTGGCAGGGCGAGCCGCTGGCAGGGCTCTCCGGACTGTTCGCCGAGTCCCAGCGCGCCCGCCTGAGCGAGCAACGGCTCGCCGCGCTCCAACACCGCCTCGACGCCGACCTCGACGAAGGCAGGCACGCCGAGGCCGTCAGCGAGCTGAACGCCCTGTGCGCGGAACATCCAACCAGGGAGCGTCTGCGCGGCCTGCTCATGCTGGCGCTGTATCGAGCCGGACGGCAGGCCGAGGCGATCGGCGTCTACACCGACACCCGCAGGCTGCTGGCCGACGAACTCGGCGTGGACCCCTCGCCGGAGTTGGCCGAGCTGTACCAGCGCATCATCAGCGCCGACCCCGAGCTCGGCCGCGCCGCTGCCCGCCCCGGCGCCGCCCACGCGCCGGTCACGCACACGCCACGGCAGCTACCTGCCGACTCGGCCGACTTCACCGGCCGCGAGCGCGAGATCGAGGAGATGGTGACCGCGCTGCGCTCCGGCGAGACCTCCGCCCTGGTCGTCACGGCGGTCGCCGGGGCAGGCGGCGTCGGCAAGACCACGCTGGCCGTGCACGTCGCCCACCAGCTCGCCGGCTACTACCCCGACGGGCAGCTCTTCGTGGACCTGCGCGGATGGGGAGCCGAGCCGCTGGAACCCGCAACGGTGCTCGGCTCGTTCCTGCGCGCGCTCGGCCTGGATGAGGCGCCGGAAGACCTCGCCGAGCGGGCCGCGCTCTACCGCTCGGTGCTCGCCGACCGGCGGGTGCTGGTCGTGCTCGACAACGCCTCGGACGCTGGACAGGTCCGGCCGCTGATGCCGGGCTCGTCACTCTGCGGCGTGATCGTCACCAGCCGGGCCAGGCTGACCGACCTCAGCGGCGCCCGCCAGATGGACCTGGAGGTGCTCGGCCCCGTCGAGGCGCTGCGTCTGCTGGGCAGGATCGCCGGGGAAGCGCGTGTGGCGGCCGAGCGGCCCGCCGCCATGGACCTGGTCGCCGCCTGCGGCTTCCTGCCGCTGGCCATCAGGATCGCCGCCGCCAGACTCGCCGCCAGGCCGAACTGGAGCGTGGCCAGCATGCGCGACCGGCTCTCCGACGAGCGGCGCAGGCTGGCTGAGCTGCGTGCGGGCGACCTGGCAATCGAGGCCACGTTCACACTGGGATACGAGCAGCTCGACGACACCCACGCGCGGGCCTTTCGGCTGCTGGCCGTACCGGATGGGGGGGATCTGCCGCTCGCGGCCGCCGCGGCGCTCCTCGACCTGCCCGAGCACGACGCGGAGGACGTCTGCGAGGGGCTGGTCGACGTCAGCATGCTCCAGTCACCCTCGCCCGGCCGCTACCGCTTCCACGACCTGCTGAAGATCTACGCCCGTTCCCGCTGTGACGATCCAGAGGTACGGCGAGCCGCTCTCGACCGGCTGCTCGACTTCTACCTGGCCTCGACGGGAGCGGCGATGGGACTGATCACTCCCGGCGACAACCGCCCGGCACTGGCGGCCGCCCGCTCGGCGGGAATGCCCTTCGCTGACGCCACCGCCGCCATCGACTGGATCAACGAGGAAGAACAGGGCCTGCTCGGCTGCGTCGAGCAGGCCGCCCGCACTCCCGGGTGCGACCTGCACCAGGCCGTAGTCCTGTTCGACATGGGCATCGACATCCTCGGCTTCGACTCCGACTCCGCCCGTATCGAACGGATCGGCGATCTGCTCGTTGGCGCGACAGAGGAACGCGGCGACCAGGTTCTGCTCGCTCGGGCCCGGGTCACGCGCGGCCTCACCCGGGTGGACCGGAACCGCCATGACGCCGCCACGGCTGACGGCATGGCCGGCCGCGACCTCAGCCTTGAGCAGGGCGACCTGGCAACCTACGCGAAAGCGCTCAACCTGTTGGCGCTTTGCGCGAATGAACGACGCGAGAGGTCCACCGCGGTGACCTGCTATCTGCAGGCGGTCGAGACATCGCGATCGATCGGCGACCTGGCCTACCTCGCCACCGGGCTCGGCAATCTGGCCCGTGCTCTGTCCGCCGTGGGCCGTCACGACGAGGCGCTCGAAGCCGCCGACGAGGCCGAGCGGATCATGCTCGACCTCAGGGACGGGCAGTACGACGCCGACGCCACCTACCAGTACGGCATCGTGCTGTGCGAGGCAGGGCGGCCGGAGGAGGCGGTGCTCAAGCTGGAGACGGCGGTCACCGAGTACGGGCGGATGAAGATGCGCGGCTGGCAGGGAAGTGCGCTTTTCAGGACCGGGGAGGCGTACCTGGCGGCGGGGATGGCCGAGCGGGCGCTGGAATGCGCGGAAGAGGCGCTGACGATGCTCGTGGAGTCGGGCGATGAGTGGGGGCAGGGCATGGCGCTGACCGTCCTGGGTCAGGCGCTGTGGGAACTGGGGCAGCCGGACCGCTCCCAAGCCTGCCTGACAGAGGCGCTGTCCATCTTCGAGCGGCTCTCGCTATCCGAGGCGGCCGACGTCCGCGCCCTCCTGACGAAGCTGAACGCCTAGGCCTGTTTCAAAGGCGGCCTGCGCTACCTGTTCGGCACCTTGACCACCGACGGCTACGACGACGTGGGCCGGCAGGTATCGGCCCGCATCTGTTGTGGAGCGTCCACTTCTAGGTGATGGGGGCGCCGCCTTCGCTGATCTTGGAAGGGTCGTAGGAGAACTGGATCTCCCTCGCCAGGCTGGGCCGAGGCGTGTGCGCCGACGCTGCTGCCGCTGCAGCGAGCACCGCGCGCGGCAGCAGCACACGGCACAACAAGAGCGTGGCAGAAAATCGCGGCACGTCACCGGAAGGGGTGTCGGGAATAGGTGATTTCCCGACACCCCACAAGCCCCGCATTCGACCGTCAGGGAAACCGGACATTGGGGGATGCAGTGCCGTGCCAGGCGGGTGAATTCGGACCGGGACGACAGGATTTCCCGACAGGTAGAAGGGTGCTCCGTCCTTCCCCGAGGAGCCTTCGGTGCGGATTGTCTACTCGCGCGTTTCCACCGCAACCCAATCGCTGCTGCGGCAACGGCACATCCTCACCGAGGCCGGCCTCCTGATCCGGACCGAGGGCTTCGCCGAGGGATTCCGCCCCGCCGAAGGGGTGCTGCTGTTAGAGGACCCGGCCACCACCTCCAAGATCCCCGCACTGGAGCGCCCCGCGTTCGCCAGGGTCGCCGCCGCCGCACACCCAGGCGACGTCCTGACCGTGTCGGAGCTGTTCCGGCTGTGCCGGGACCTGGTCGACATCTACGCGGTCCGCGACTGGTGCCAGGCCCGCGGCGTCGCCCTACGTGTCCTGTCCGGCCCCTGTCCAACTTTCACGACCTGGCCGCCAAGACTCCCAGAGCATGATCAACCTCGCTGAGATCCATCGGTACATCACGGCTCAGAGCCGGGTCTACGCGCTATGAGCTGCGGAATCCCTCCGGCGAGGCACATCTGAACGGAAAGTCACGGTAACGCGCCCAACTCTGCTCTGCTAACGGGACTTTTCATTCCGATGCTCGTCATGCCCCGCACCGTCCAGGAGTCCCGCCACAAGCTCGCCCGCGACATCTGCCACGGCAAGAAGGGCACCATCCACCAGGCATACAGAGACGGGATGGAGGACCAACTCGGCTCACTCGGCCTGGTCCTGAACGCCGTGGTGCTATGGACAACCCGCTACATCGACGCCGCTGTCGCCCAGCTCCGAGCCGAGGGCCACGACATCAAGGACGAGGACATTGCCCGGCTGTCCCCGCTCAAGCACAAGAACCTCAACGTGCTGGGCCGCTACAGCTTCACTGCCTCCACCCCGGCCGCCGGCGCCCTGCGCCCGCTGCGCGACCCGGACGCGCCCGAGCTGGACGAGGACGACGACGGACAGGAGTGAATGTCAGGAGCCGACCAGGGTGCTGATCATCTTGCGCTCCGTCGCCTTCTCGGCCCGCTCCCGCCGCGGACCGTAGATCCTTCATCGCGTTGTTGATTCAGCGCGTCGCTCATGGCGTGAGCGTGCGAGGTGATGGGCCGCACGCAGCAGCTCACGTGTTGACGCTTCAGTGCGCTCGCCCGGGTTCACCACTGCCAGCCAGCCGACGGTGCCGTAGACGGGGTGCGCGATCACGGTGTCGGTGGCGCTGGGGTCGACGTCGGCGGAGGCTGGTTCGCGTGGTGCGTGACCGGTCCACTGGATGAACGCTTCCTTCCCGGCGGCGATATTCACGCGGAAGGTGTCCGGCCGGTCCAGACGCGATGCCTCGTCGCCGGGGTAGTTCTTGGTCACGACAGTCGCGAACGGTTGGGCCGTCGTCGGAGTGGCGCCGTCAGGTGCGTAGTAGAAGAACGTGTCGCCCCAGCTGATTTCCGGCGTGCCGTCGCCGGGTGCGGGCCTGATGGTCAGGACGCCGTCGAGGCCGCCCACGAAGCTGATGATCTCGACGATGGTCATGTGCTCTAGCGTTGCATTGAAGTGCTTGTGGAGACTTTGAGGCCGAGATAGAGGGATGTTGGGATGCCAGGTCTCAAATCAGGGGATATGCGTACTGCTGATGTCGCGCGGCGCGTCGGGTACTCCGTTCAGCAAGTTCGCAATCTTGAACGCGACGGTGTGCTTCCGCCCGCGACGCGCACGGCCACGGGCTACCGGATCTATGGGGAGGTACATCTACAGTCCGCACTGGCCTACCGAGCCCTCGCCGCGGGCGTGGGGCCGATTGAGGCCAAAAAGATCGTTCGGGCCTTCCACCAGCTCCCCACCTCGCAGGCGCTTGCCCTTCTCGACGCGGCGCACGCCCGGCTCGACGCAGAGCGCGCGGAACTGAGGCAGGCCAAGGAGGCCGCCCACGCGATCTCCAGCGAGCCGATCGAAGACGTGCGCGCGTCGGATTCGATGAGCGTCTCCGAACTCGCCGCCGCCCTCGGTGTGCGCCCTTCGACGTTGCGGCACTGGCATGCGGAGGCTCTCGTCATCCCGGACCGCGACCCCGTGCGCGGAACGCGACGTGCGGGATGCGCGGATCGTTCACCAACTGCGCAAGGCCGGATACCGCATCACGCCCCTTCGGGACCTCATGCCGGAGTTGCGGCGCACCCGCCGATCGGAGGATGTCGTTTCGGCGCTGGCGGCCAGGGACGTCAACATCACTGCTCGATCCAAAGCCCTCCTCGACGGTGCCACCGCACTCAGTGCTGTGCTCTCCGTTCACAGGCAAACGGCCTGATCTACAACGACCGCCCCGCCCCCGATGCTGGACGGTCAGCATCCCCTCCGTCGTGCCGCCCGCCGCTTCCCGCTCTGTCGTCCAACGGACAGGTGCGACGGTCGTCCGATGAACCCGGACTTTCCGGGGCCTGCCGACGGCGCCGATCCAATCAGATCCGACGGATGATGACAGGGTTTGCTGACAGCTAGAGTCGAATGCGATCACCGACACGGGGAGCAGCATGGCCAACCTGGTCTACAAGCGGGTGTCGCCCGACCAGCAGTCGACCGACCGTCAGAACCTCGTCCTGGACGAAGCCGGGATCGAGGACCCAGCTCCCCGTCGACGGCGGGTACACCGCCCAATGACCCGGCCCGGCGAGCCAGCGCGGAACCCTCATCCCCCGGCGGCCGGGTCGTGGAACGGCCGCAGCCCCGAGCCTGCGTCGACGCGGGTGAAGGCGTAGCGGCCCAGGAAGTCGATGTGCTCGTAGGCGATCGGCGAGATCCGGGCGCACATCTCGTCGGTGGTGGGGAACCCGCCGGCGCGGATCTGTTTGGCGGTGGCGTCCAAGTAGAGGGTGTTCCACCACACCACGGCATTCAGCGCCAGGCCGAGCGCGCCGAGCTGGTCCTCCATCCCTTCGCGGTAGCGCTGGCGCAGCTGCCCGCGGATGCTCGACCACAAGACCAGCGAACGCGTCGACTTCCTGTTCACCTACCGGGCACGGCCCGTCGCCAAGACCTACATCAACAACACAATCATCCCCGTGCCCTGCCGCAAAGCAGGCGTCCCACCCACCGACGTCCGCGGCAACATCACCAGCCACCGGGCCCGATCCACAATCGCCACGCAGCTCTACAACGCTCTATGACGTTGTTCGAGCTTCAGGCTTGGCTCGGCCATCGCGACCTGAGCTCAACGCAGCACTACGCCAAGATCACCCCGAACACCCTTGAGGCGCCCAACTGCCTGGTGCCGATACTCTGAGACAGGCTCTCGGCGGCGGTAGCCGTCGCTGGCGTCTGCGGCTTCGCCGGCGACGGCCAGGCGGGCCAGGGCCCGCCGCCCGGCCGCCACTGCTCAGCACGTAGTGCAACAGGTCATGGGCGCAAGGGGGCCTTGAGCGCGCGGGCACGGATAGCCGAGAGCATGACCCGTCGGACGAAACCGCTGCCGAGCCGGATCAGCAGCCAATACCGCAGGAACGCCTGCCGTGCCTCCGGGCTGGTCGCCTGGATGCGGGTCTCGGTGATGAGGCGGATGCGGCCGTCGCCGGCGTCGTCCAGGAGGAAGCTGAACGTGGCCTTGGCGAAGCCGGGACGGTCGAAGGCGAGGAAGCCGTCGAGGTCGGTGACCGAAGAGACGTTCTCGGCCCGGCCCAGCCGCCACCACTGGCCGATCACGCCGTCCACCACCTCACGGCCCGGGTCCTCGGCGAGCGTGGTGAAGCTCGGCAGATCGAGCTGCGCGTGGCCGTTGCGCAGGCGGGAGGCCAGGTCGCGGACGGCGAACAGCGGCTTGGCGAGGCGGATGTCCGTGGGGTTCGGGCGCTTGATCGCGTGCCAGACCTGATCGCGGGAGGCGGGGACCAGGATCGAGTGGCGTTCGGTGGCGTCGGGGAACGGCATGAGCCGGTCGGTGAGGGGGAGATTGCCCGGCATAGGAAGCCTCCATACGGTTGCGTATGGCCTGACTATACGGCGGCGTATGGAGGCCGGTCAGATGGGGTGGTTGAATGCGGATGACTGGGCGCGGGCGGCGCTGGCGCGCTGGCGGCGGTGGGCTGGCGGCGGTCGCGAGGGAGCGGGCGACCGGGGGTGTCCAAGGGGAGTTTCTGCTGGCATCTCGCCAACCGGCAGGCCCTGGTCGAGGCCGCGTTGAAGCGGTGGGAGGCCGAGACCGAGCAGATCATCGCCGGCTTGACGCCGTGGCCGGCCCGATGGAACACACGCGTTCGCTGCACCCCACGACAGGACCAGGCCCCCTCTCGACCGCTGGCCCATGAAACGTACCCTCGGCGCGGTCGCGAATCGATCGCCAAGGGAGAGCTCCAAAGATCAGGAACAGGTCCTTACGCCCGGCCGCTCACGCCGGCACGGCCAGGCGTCCGTCTTTCTCAGGACTGATGGGGGTCGTTGAGGATGATGTCGGTGGCGTGGGCGCGAACCTGGGCGGGGGTGCGGCCATCATGTTCGGCGGCCAGGAAGTGGTGGCCGATGCTCAGGCAGAAGGCGAGCAAGCTACGGGCTTCGACTTCGTCGGGGTCGGTGCAGAAAGTGCCGATCTGTTCGCGCAGCAGGTCCATGCGCCGGTTGTCCACGCGCCGCAGCCGTTCGGCGACGGCCGCATCGCGGCGGGCCCAGTCCCGCACCGCCAGATCGATCGGCAGCAGCCGCTCGGAGAGCGTGAGCCGGCCAGCTAGCCTGATCTTGGTGCGGGCGTCGCCTCCTTGGCGTTCGACCTGGTCGAGGACCTCGTCGATGCTTTCGCGTTCCCAGGTGTCGAGCATTGCCTCCAGGAGTGCGGTGCGGTCGGTGAAGTAGCCGTAGAACCCGCCCTTGGTCACCCCCAGCGTCTTGGCCAACGCTTCGACTCGGACCGCGTCCACGCCGGCTGCGCCCAGCGTCCGCAACCCCTCCTCGATCCACTTCTCACGCGGGGTACGCATTGTGCCCATGTGTGGCCTACCTCACCTCTCAGGCTGGTTGTACGCCGCCGTATAACAGGTCTAGCGTCACGTTATACGGCACCGTACAGCCAGGAGGGGATACCGTCATATCATTCGGCTTCGTGACTTCCTCGCGGGCCTGCCCAGAGCTTTCGCCAGGGGCTGTCGATGTCGGCGAGGTCGACGCGGAATTCGACTAGCAGTTTCTCTACCAAGATCCAGGTGGGGTCCGGCCGGTGGAGCCGGACAAGGCCTTGGAGATGGACGCCACGGAGACGGCGCCGTCGATACTCCTGCGGAGGAAGGCGCGCTCCAGCTTGCGCATCGACGGCTCGCCGACGCGGCGGCAGACCGGCTTCAGCTCCTCCGACAGGCGCCGCGTGGCCGTCCCCGGCTCGGCCGGGGACGGCTTGAGCCGGTACGGGGTGACCGTCACCGGTGCTGTTCGAGCGGGAGTTCACCACCACCACGCGGCGGTTGCCGGTCTCGGCGGTGGCCGCAATCGCCCAGCTGGGCATGGCGAGACGCAGGATGAGCGTCTCCGGCGACGGCTTTCATGTGACTGTCCGCCGACCCCCGGCGAGGCGGCCCCACGCTGATACAACGGCGATGGATATGAGGAGCAACGTGACACTTCCGGCGATGTCGAGCACGTAGTGGTTCCCTGTGATGAGGACGACTGCCGCCATGCCCAGCGGGAAGATCCACGGTAGCAACGCCAATCGCGGATGGGAGCCCCGGAGCGCGAACCACGCGGCATATCCGCACCACAACGACCATCCCACATGCATGCTGGGCATTGCAGAAAACAGGTTCCGGCCGCTGGAGAGGTCTCGTGTGGCATGGCCGCTGCCCAGGATGTCGTGCTCGGCGATGATGTCGACGATGCCCGGTAGTGCGAACCGTGGAGGCGACATGGGCAGCGCCCAGAAGACGGGCAGCACGAGGAGAACCATGACGATGAGGGTCCGGCGGACCCTGACATAGGTCTCGGCATGCCGGACGAAGACCCACACCAGCACACCGATGATCACGATGTAGTACAGGCGGTAGTAGTACACCGCCGGCTGGATCAGAGCCGGATGAGCGCTCAGCCACTGGCTCGCCGCTAGCTCGATGTCCAGGTGCAGGACACGCTCGATGGATTGCAGGGTCAGAGCGTTGGCGGTGGCGGCCGCGACGTCCTTCCCGGCGGCGGCATGAAGCCACGAGAAGCTCAGGATCACGAGTAGTAGGCCGGCCACTTCGACGAGCGGGGCGGGGCGCCCGCCCACTCTTCCGACCTGTACGGCTGACCGGGCACGGGCGGCCAGGCGCGATAATCGGCCGGCGGCCACCTCAGGCGGGCTCACGGGGGTCACACTAACTCGCCCGCTTCGGCATGGGCCAGGCCCGCAAAGACCGGCCCAAGCTGCGCGCCACCGTCCAGCGGGTGCACGCCGGCGGCCCCCTGGTTATCTACAAGCCCGACCGGGTCGCCCGCTCGGGCAAGGAGCTGCTGGTCTTCCTCAAGGACGAGCTCGCCCCGCGCGGCATCAACCTGCAGATCCTGTCCGGCATCTGCGCCGGCACTCACCGCCCCACGGGCAGAGCGTCGCCGACAAGATGCTGTTCATGGTCGCTGAGATGGAACGCCACCTGATCAGCGAGCGCGCCCTGGGTGGCCTGGCGGCCGCCCCGCCCTCAACGAGGATCTGCTGGCCGCCGCCCAGGCCACCACGCGAGCGCCCCAGCCCATGATCGGCCGGCTAACCCACCCGTACCCGCCACTGGATACCGTCGATGAGCTGCCGTTTCGTCCAGATCGGCGGGCGCCCCGGCCTCCGTCCGTCCGGCAGGCAGGCAGGCAGGCAGGCAGGCAGGCAGGCAGCAAAGCCTCCAGCACCGCACTCTTCTCTTGTCGATCTTCGCCACGCCGAACGGTCGACACTCAACTCACGTCTGAAACATGGCCTCTAGCTTGTCTTTTGCCTCTGATCTTCACATTTGCCCTGGCCGGCGCTGATGGTGATCTATCCCGCACAGTCGAGGACCGGCGGCGGGGCTCGGCATGGTCGGCACGCCGCATCCGGCCTTGATCGGTGCCGCCAGGACGACTAGCCTGATCGCCGTGCTGCCGGAAGGCGGGGCCGAGGCGATCGCATCACGCGGGAAGAGCCTCGACCACAACGAGCTGTTCGACCACGCCGCCATGGAGTTTGGGACCGACTGACGATGAGCGCGGAAGAGGATTTCAAGCAGGTCGGCGCCGAGCTGGCCGACCTGGGTGTACGGATCTCCAGGATGATGGGGAGTCCCGCGCTCAAAGATCAGGCGGGGAAGGTGTTCGCGAGCCTGCAGCGCGACGGCGCGATGGTGTTCCGGCTGGTCAGGGACACCCCCGAACACACAGCCGCGCTCCAGCTGGCCGGGGCGTCCCTGTTCGACCCCACGGGGCAGGGCAGGGCGATAAAGGACTGGGTGGTCGTGCCTCACTCCTCGGCCGAGAAATGGACGGATCTGGCCGAGGCCGCCCTCAGCCGCCCACGCTGATCAGTAGGCTACGTCGACGGTGTGGCGGTGGGTGCCCGAGTCGGGCAGGACGCGGAGCACGGCGTTGGCGAGGTTAACGCCCGAGTCGGCAACAGGGCGCGAAACCTGCCTCCGGAATGTGGCGATTGCGCGCCATCGACAGCTCCCGGGCGCTCACGCCGGCGATGTGCTTGGCCGCACTGGTCAGGGCATCGTGTCGATCAGGCCGACTGCCCGAGCAGCGGTCACGTGGTGCACGGCGCCCGGCAACGCGGGCGAGGCCCACACCAGCCGGACCACCGGGCCGGGGTCGTGACGGCGCACCACAAGAGTGGGGATGCTCCGCTGCGGGTGCTGGGGGCCGGGGTTCTCTGTGGGCCGACCGCTGGGCCTGGTTGATCCTGGCCGTCTACACCCAGCTTCGGCCAGCCCGCCCCCTAGTCAACGACCTGCGCCGCCCTTGGGAGAAGCCGGCGTCACCTGCCCGAGTCCGCCGGGGGTTGCGGCACCTGCGCGCAAGGACGCCGAGGCTGTCGCAACGACCAGCCCGCACCGCGCCACAACGTGCATACCGCGACTGGACTGACCAGTGCAAAGGCCACCACGAAGAGACCGAACACCGAGAAATCCGCTAACCCACGACCGCGACGCACAGGTTAAAGATCAAGCTAGTTGGTGCAGTCCTGGTTCTTGAGTTCAAGGCTCACGTCGTAGATCTTGTCGTGGTTGAGCAAGAACCGGTAGTAGGCCTTGGGGTTGCCGGGGACGATGGTGAAGAGGTGGTCGTTGCTCCCGCTGGCAGACGTCTCCAGCTTCGGGTACGCCTTTCGCAGCTGCTTCCTGGTGGAGCCGATCCCGATGCCCTGAGGGGTCTTGACGCCCTTGGGCGCGGCGATCATCGCCACACCGAGCTTCTTGGACACGTAGATGCTCACGGAGTCGCGGCCCGTCGGGTGGGCTTTCAGGTCCCAGCCCGAGCAGATGCTGGCGCCCAGCTTCTGGACGATCTTCCCGGTGGCCTTGGCCTGCGTGGCGCTCATCCCCAGCTTCACGCCTCCGTAGCCGAACGGTCCCAGGGACTCACTCCGGTGAGCGGCGGTCGTACCGGCGACGGGCGAGCTGGTGGCGGCCGCGTTCGCAGTCGCGACGCCGGTCAGCGCGATCCCGGCAGCCAGGGCGGCCACTATCGCCGAACGTCCCATCCGCCGCGTGCATGCGCGGGTTCTGCTGTTTTCTCGCTCTTCAGTAGTCATGTCATGTTCGACCCTTGATCACAGTCAAAGGTTCGCCGTGGGGCGGGCCTTCTTCGGGTGCCACCGGAATACGGGACCGCCGTACCGGCCAGGGCCCTGGTTCTCAGCGTCACGTCCCGTCCGGGAGAAGTGGCTGGTCAGTGGCTACGACGTGGCGGGGCCAGATGAGCCGGAGCCGGTGAAGGTCGAGTCCGGCGTGCTTGTTGAGCAGGAAGCGGGCGCGGTCGTAGCCAAGACGGGCGCGGCCGGTGTGCGGGCAAATGTCGGAGGCGGACGGGCTGCGGGCGGGGACGGGACGGCGCTCGGAGAGGAACAGCGGGCCGTGCGCGCGTGAGGTGCCGTCCAGCAGGCGCATTAGCCGAGGCAGCAGGTGGGCGGTGCCGCTGCCCCAGTACACCCATTCGATCGCGCCGCCCTTGGATACGTCACCCTCGACGAGTCGGTCAACATGGCCTTCCTCGTCGTGCTCGACTCGATGACCCCGGCCGAACGCGTCGCGTTCATCCTGCACGACGTCTTCCGCTACCCCTTCGCCGAAGTGGCCGACATCGTCGGCCGGACTCCGGCGGCCTGCAGGCAGCTGGCCACCTCGGCGCGCCGCCGCATCGCCGTGTCGCAGGCTCCTGCGACTCCGACGGCCCAGCAGGCTCGCATCGTCAGGGACTTCATGCAGGCGTGGGAAGCCAGGGACATCCACGCCCTCATCGGCCTCCTCGACCCTAGCGCCACCTTCACCGCCGACGGCGGCGGCCGGGTCAGCACCACGCTCCGGCCGATCGAAGGCGGCGAGCGGATCGCGCATTACATCGTGGATATCGCCGGCAGGACACCCGACAGCGTGACGATTCTGGAGCGTACGGTCAACGGCCAGCCCGGCCTGATGGTCGAGCGAGGAGGCGTCACCGTGGCGGTGTACGCATTCGACGTCGCAGACGACCGGATCAAGCACATCTGGGCCGTACGCAACCCCGACAAGCTCCGCTCGTGGACGACAGGCTGACGATCATCCGAGTCTCTCCTGCGGTTCGCTCGTGATCCGGTTCCAGCTGGTGATCGTGGTGCGCATCAGGCGGGCGGCGATCGACAGGTGGCTGTCGGCACTCCAGTACGGCGTGAGCGCGCGACGGCAGTCGGGGCTGTCGACGGTGATCGAGGGGGCGCGGATGGAGGTACGCCGGGCGATGGAAGGGACGAGGCCGATGCCGAGCCCCTCGTGAGTTGTGAGAGCACGTGCTGCTCGGCGAGCGCGCGATAGGTTCCCCGCCATGACTGAACTAGGGTCCGTCGCCTGGCCACCTGCCCCGATCAGGACCGAGCGACTCGTGCTCCGCGAGCCCGAGGCCCGGGACCGTGCGGCGTTCATCGAGCTGTTCACCTCGCCGGAGGTGGGCACCTACCTAGGCGGCCCTCGACCGCGTGATGAGTGCGAGCGGGCGTTGCCTGAGACGCCCGAGAGACGCCCCGGCCTTTCGTGATCGAGCTCGACGGAGCGATGATCGGCACCATCGAGCTCAACCGGCGCGATCCGGAGCGTCGGAGCCGCGTCCGCCCGGATGCCGGGGAGGCCGAACTCGGCTACCTGCTCCTGCCCGAGGCGTGGGGACGCGGCTACGCCGCCGAGGCGTGCGCGGCGGCGCTCGGCTGGTTCGCCGACGCGCGCCCCGGCGAGCCGGTGGTGCTCTGCACCCAGACCGCCAACGACCGCTCGATGCGCCTCGCGGCGAAGCTGGGGTTCACCGAGGTGCAACGGTACGAGGAGTGGGGCGCCGAACAGTGGATGGGCGTGTGGTCCCCGGTCACGCCGCCCGCTTGAGCTCGCGCCCGGAAGGGGTGGTGTGTCGGCCGTCAGCCTTCGTCGTCTTCGACGGCGTCCGGGTCCCGGAAGGGGCGCAGGCCCTGGCCGGGGCCGCTGGCCTTGATGTTGAACAGGTAGCGGCCCAGGAAGTTAATGTGCCGGTCCTTGAGCGGGGAGAGCCGGGCGACGTCTTTGTCCTTGATGTCGTGGCCCTCGGCGCTGAGCTGGGCGACGGCCGCGTCGAGGTAGCGCGTGTTCCACAGCACCACGGCGTTGAGGACCAGGCCGAGCGCGGCGAGCTGGTCTTCTCGGCCCTCGCGGTACGCCTGTCGGATCTGGCCGCGGCCGCCGTGGCAGATCCGCGCGGGCCAGACGGTGGCGGGACTCCTGCCCGGTGAGCTGCCGGTTCATCAGGCGCCGGTAGGTGTCGTCCATCGGATCGACCAGGGCGAGCAGGCCAAGTGGTGTGACGACGGCACCGCCCAGAAGATCCATGACCTGCTGCGCCGGCACGTGCGAGAGCAGAAGGGACGATGAGCCGATCCGAGTCTGGTGGTGCTGGACACCCAGAGCGTCCACGTGGCGGCCGGGATCCCCGCTACCACGACGGGCAGGGACGTGACTCTGATCAAGCACTCACTCAATGATCTGGCACGTGGACCCGCTGTGCCGGTGTCGTACTTGGCCGGGGACGCTCGGGCGCGCCGGGCAGCCAGGCCAGGGCGACGAGGGCGCCGAGGAGGCCGAGGCCGCCGCTGGTGGCCAGGACGAGGTCCAGGCCATGGACGAAGGCAGAGCGGACCGTATGCTCCAAGGTCGCGGAGCCGGCGGATCGTGCGGCGGCCAGCCCCGCGAAGACGCTCTCGCGTGCTTGCTGCGGCACTGCGGCGCGGTAGGCGGACGTCAGGATCGAGCCCAGGATCGCCGCACCGAAGCTGCCGCCCAAGGTGCGGATGGACTGATTCACCGCGGCGCCAACGCCGGCGTTGCCGGGCGACAGAGCGCCCAGCGCCGCGTCCATGACCGTGGGCAGGGCGCAGCCGAGCCCGAGGCCGTACACGGCCGTCCACGCGGCCGCCAGTACGGTGCCGCCGCCCATACTGGTGGTGGCCCCCCAGAACAGGCCCCCAGTGAGCAGGACGAACCCCAGACCGGCCGCGAGCTTGGGACCGATCATCCTGCTCAGCCTGCCTGCCGCCGACATCCCGATGAGCATCCCAGCGATGAGCGGCAACAGCCGCAAGCTGCTGCCCATCGCGTCCGTGCCCAGGTTCGCCTGAAAGTACTGCGGCAGCACGAACAGCACACCGAACATGGTGAAGTTGACGACCGTGGCCAGCGCGGTGCCGACGGTGAAGCGCGCGTTGATGAACAGAGAAAGGTCCACCAGAGGCTCGCTGGCCCGTCGCTCCCAGACCATGAACAGCGCCAGCGCGGCTATGCCGCCGAGGATCGGCCCGAACACGGCGACGTCCGCCCAGCCTCGCTCACCGATTTCGATGAGGCCATAGGTCAACGCCGTCAGCGCCACGCTCGACAGCACCACGCCGCCCGCATCGACCCCCCTGCCGCGCTTCCGCTGCGATTCGAGCAGCCAGGCGGCAACCGCGAGGAACGCCAGGACGACCACGGGGATGTTGATCAGGAAGACCGAGCCCCACCAGAAGTGGTTCAGCAGCCAGCCGCCCAGGATCGGGCCGATGGGAAAGGCCAGCATCGAGGCGCCCGCCAGCGTTCCAATCGCCTTCGGTCGCTCCTTCTCGGTGAACATCGTCGGGATCAGCGCCAGCATCGTGGGCATGATGAGCGCCGCTCCCAGGCCCAGCACGGCACGCGCCACGATGAAGATCCCAGTTGAGGGGGCGTAGGCGGCGGCCAATGAGCTGATGCCGAAGATGGTCAGCGCGACCAGGAGCGTCCTCTTGCGGCCGAAGCGGTCGCCCAGCACTCCCGCCGGGATCATGCCGGCGGCGAACACCAGCGTGTAGACCGTAACGAACCACTGCAGTTGGGCGTTGTCGGCGCGCAGGTCCTCGGCCATGCTCGGCAGTGCCAGGTTCAGGATGGTTACGTCGAAGCCCACAGCCAGCGATGTGAGCACGAGCGCGGCGAGCGCCAACCATCTGCGTGAGTCGGGTTGGTACGGCATCGAGGGGGCCTACTTCGCAGCGTTCATGGCGAGCTTGTCGAATTCGCGGTCCGGCAGCGTCCTGTTGAGCTCCAGGAGCTTGTCGGCCATCCAGCCCACCGCATAGCGCGTCTCGGGCTTGCCGGCCTCGATGGCCTGCCGGATGGTGGTGGCGACGACGCTGGGGTCGGTGCCCTGGGTGTTCTCGCCGAGCTGTGTCTCGGCGCGTTTGGCCATGGCTTCGGCCATCTCCCCGTACGCGCTCGTGCCGGAGATCTCGCGGAGGTCTTGTGCCGTGCGGTCTTCAAACTCGGTTTTGATGATGCCGGGCTGGACGATCACGACGTCGATGCCGAACGGCTCGACCTCCATGCGCAGGGTGTCGGAGTATGCCTCCAGAGCATGCTTGCTCGCGTAATACCAGCAGCCGAGCGGAAGCGCGATCTCGCCTCCAATGGAGGAGACGTTGATGATCGTGCCGGACCCCTGCTCGCGCATGTACGGCAGGGCGAGCTGGGTCAGCCGGGCCGGTGCGAAGACGTTGACCTCGAACTGGTCGCGCGCCACGTCGATGGGGATGTCCTCGGCGGCGCCGTGCAGGACGGTGCCGGCATTGTTGATCAGAACGTCGATGCGGCCCTGTTCCTCGACGACGGCGCCGACGACGCGTTCCAGGTCTTCCGGCCGGCGTGCGTCCAACGCCAGGACGTGTCCACCGGCATCGCGGATGTCGTCCATCTTGTGTACGCGCCGCGCGGCGCCGTAGACGATGTGGCCGGCGCGGATGAGTTCGAGTGCGGTGGCCTTGCCGATGCCGGCGGAGGCACCCGTGACGAGAACGACCTTTTCCATGATGAATCTCCTCTTCGATCTGTAGAAACGCTAGGGTTGTGTTCCGAGATGAGACAACTCGCAAAACTCATATGCGCAGGTAGAGGCTCCTATATTGGTGCAATGAGTTTGTAGCTGAGTGCAACAGCATTGCCAGGGCACCGCAGTCCGCCACGGCTGGCGCGTGCTCAGCCCAGGGAGAGGGTGACATGCCAGGAGACCGATTGACGGCCGAGGATCGTCGCCGCATCGCCGAAGGGCTGGCGGCCGGCTTGACCTACGCGGAGATCGCCCGCCGGCTGGGACGGTCCAGGTCCACCGTCACCCGCGAGATCGCCAGGAACGGCGGCCCGCACGGCTACCAGGCGGCCCGCGCACAACATACGACGAGCTGGCGCGCCCGCCGCCGCAAGCGCACCCCCCACACCGACGTTCCGCACACCACCGACAACCGTGACGTCCGCACAGCCCGAGAGTTTGAAGAACAGTTCGTCGCCATGATGATCGAGACCGGGTTGGCACCCATGACAGCCAGGGTGCTCGCCGCGCTCTTCCTCAGCGAGGGCGGCAGCTTGACCGCCGCGGAGCTGGTCCAACATCTCCGTGTCAGTCCGGCGACGATCTCCAATGCCATCAAGTGGCTTGAGCAGAGGGAGATGGTCGTCCGGGAACGCGAGGCGCGCAGGGTGCGGTACTTCGTCGACGTCGATGTCTGGTACCACACCTGGGCGGCCAGTGCCAGGGCGATGGCGATATGGGCCGACACCACCCGACACGGCGCCGGGATCTTCGGCACCGACACACCCACCGGCGACCGGCTCCGTACCACCAGCCAGTTCTTCGAACTCCTCGGCCACGACATGGCCCAGGCGGCCGAGCATTGGCGGCAGACCCTCTCCATGCAACGCCAGCGGTGAACCCTGGCACGTTGGGGCTGCATGGGTGCAAAGGCGCGTCGGCTGGAGCGGCGCGCCGAGGGGCGTACGAGAAGCGCTCTGGCTGGTCGGCACGCGTTCTGCTGCTAGCCTTCGGCGACAACCTCTCCCCCGCTACCAACGCGCTGGAGACCGTGCGGCAGGCACCAACCGGCGTCGCCGTCCTAGCCCGCACCTACAACCCCGACCTCGCCCTCCACCGCGGCGTCATCGTCACCAGCCGACAGCCGACCGGCCCCCCATCATGACCGGCCACCAGGCAGCCCGCACCACCTGACGACAACAGAGCCCCGGCCGCGGCTCACCTCCTTGGCGAGTTCCTCGCCCCCGGAGCCGGAGACGAACGGAGGCCGAGGGAGCCGATCCCTGGATGGAATCGAGCCGGAGTGGAGACAATCTCACCCTGTCCCCTCGTCCCGGCTCCCGCCCGGATTCGGCTCAGCGTTTCTCGAGGCGCGCCGCGCACGCGGCTGGGATCGGTCCCGTCTCGCGCGTGAGTTGCGCAGTGCAGGCGGACGCGATGTGACTGCCACCGTTGAGAGCCTCGTGCGGCTTATCCGAGGTTGGGAAGGCGGTGCCGGAGTAAGCGAGCGGATGGTCCCGCCCCTGGAAGTAGCCCCCGCCCCGGGGGGTCACACGACGGCGACGGCGTCGATCTCGACGAGGAACCCGGGGCCCAAGCCGGCCACGACGTGAACCGTGATGGCCGGCGGCGGGTCGGCCCGGTTCCACACCTCCTGGAAGGCGGCCACACCCTCGTCGAACGTGTGACCGTCGACCACGGCGATGCGCCAGTGCACGATGTTCGCCAGGCTCGCCCCCTCGCTCTCCAAAATGGTCGCGAGATTGCGGAGTGCCTGCCTGGCCTGATCCCCGACCGTGGGACCAACAACCTTGCCGTCGGCGCCGACGCCGTTCTGCCCGCCGATGTAGATCGTCTTCGCCGGCTGTTCGACCACGACGGCCTGGCTGAAGGCCGGGCTGCGATGAAGCCCCTCGGGGTTGATGTGCCGTACGCCCATGTACTTCCTCCTTAGATGCTGAAACCAGTTATAGAGGTTTCATGTGACACCACTTATAGTGGTGTCATGCGAGTGAACGCAACCGGACGGGTGCTGCACGACCCCAAGGGCGGGTCGTTCCGGTTCGACGCCGGCGCCGTCTGCCTGGACTTCGCCCACACGGGCGGCGAGGGTCAGTACGCGATATTCGAGACCCTCCACGAGCCTGCCGACCTCGCTGAGTGGCTGGCCCAGCCGCCACCGGCGGCAGTCATGACGGCCACCGTGACCGCCCGCGAGCTGACTACGGCCAAGGTCCTGCGCCAGGCGATCTGGGACGCGGCTCACGCCCGGGCGGCGCGCCGCCCCCTGCCCGCCGAAGCGGTCGCGACCATCAACCGGGCCGCGACCGCGGCGCCACTGATCCCCGAACTGGCCGCCGACGGCACGACCGCGGGCTGGGCACCGCCGGTACGGGCCACGCAAGCGCTGTCGACGCTGGCGCGGGAGATGATCGAACTGCTGTCAGGGCCGCTCTCCGAGCGCATCCGCGAGTGCGCGAGTGACAACTGCCCGTTGGTGTTCGTCGACACCTCCCGCCCCGGCGCCCGCCGCTGGTGCGCGATGGAGCGCTGCGGCAACCGTCACAAGCTCCGTGCCCTGCGCGCCCGCCAGGCCATGGAGCCGTGACACAGCCTCGAATGCGGCGAGCCCTGGGCGCCGCGGATTACAGTTGCCGCCGCAGAGCACGGCCTCGACGCCGACCTCCAAGTCGCTCTTGGCCATGAGCGTTCTGATGGTGGTGGCGGCGAGCCCGGTCGGCCAGCACGGCGTGGGTCTCGGCGGTGATCTGGTCGACCAGTTTCTGGTAGCAGGGCCGGTCAGGGCGTCAACCCCAGCTCGCGCAGTTGCGCGGGCCGTAGCGGCCGCCAGCCGCTGGTATCGAGCTTGGCCAATTCCGCCTCAACGTCGATGTTGATGACGCCGAAGAAGTCGTGGGTGTAGGTCGGCAACACTTGACCGCCGTGAATGACCGTCGTCCGGCCGGTCAGGGTCTTGCCGCGGACGGGAAACCGCTGGCCGTCGGATGAGCTCATGGTGCCGCCGCCGAACACCTTGGCCAACTCCAGATGGTAGTGGCGCGCGTCCAGCTCGATCAGCAGCGAGGCGAACGGCAGCATCGCGGTCAGTTCGTCCTTCAGCTGGCCTCGGCGGGTACGTCCTCGGCCGACAGCGGTGGCACCAGCAGATGCGCCTCCTCATCCAGCCGGACCGTGCCGGTGTCGTCGGGTGCGGCATTGGCCAGTGTCGTCTCCAGCTCCTCCAGGGCAGCGTGCAGTTCCTCCTTGCCCTGCTCCAGCGCCTCGTCGGTCTTGGACTTCGCCCGGGACTCACGAGCCGACACCGACTTGCCCGGTTCGATCCTGGATGGGGAGGTGGAGTCGGGACCGGGTGAGGTCGATGGTGTGGTGGGAGGAGACGAGCCGCGTGGACGTGGCCGGGTCCTCGCCCGTGCCGAGGTTGCGCTCCCAGCGGGGGTGTGACCCGCCTGCCACCAGCAGTCGGATGCGATGGCCTGCGCGGAAGCGGTGCGCGATGGGGTCCAGCTCGATCCGGACAACGCCGTCCGCCTGCCGAGGGTCGAGCCGGACGAACCCGTCGCTGACGTTATGTGAGCGCCCCTTGGCGTCTACCTCGCTGAGGCGGACGAACACATCGGCGTGCGGCGTGTCCGAGCTGTGCGCCAATTCCACCCAGGGTGCCCCGATGACCTCCACTGCGTCCGTCAGGGGTGCGCCGGTGAAGGCGAGCACGTCGTCACGATCGGCCAGTGCGCTGTCGTCCCGGTAACCCCCGTCAGGGGCGAGCAGACGGCCGCCCACGGTCGGGGTGGGGCTGGCCGGGTCGTAGGTGAAGCGGGCCGGTGGAGTGCCGTCCGGTGGGCGCCGCTCGCCGAGTACGCCTCCTGGTGCCGGATACAGGGATCGGTCCATGGGGTATTCGGGCCAGTCGGGTAGGTCGCGCCACGTGTCGGCGCCGGTGACGAACATCCGCACCCGAGCCGGACGGACGTCGCGCCGGACACCGGCTACGTGCTCATCGAGCCAGTCCATGGTCTCCTGGGCGAGCATGGACATGCCCTGTGTGCCGGTCTGTCGGTGTGTCCAGGGCCCCATGGTCAGCGCCACGTCCTGCCCGCGCTCGCGCAGGCGCGCGTACTGCTGCCGGGTCTGCGGCAGGAAGATGTCCTGCCAGCCGGACTGCAGCAGTATGGGCACCGGCACGCGGTCCAGGGCCTCGCCCAGCTGCATCGGCTCCCAGAAGGGGTCGGACAGGTCGCGTACGCTCGCCCAGTTCTGGAACCACGGCGCGTCCCCGTTGCAGAGCACGTCCGCCGCCTGTGCCAGTGGCAGCCACGACACTGCGGGGGCCTGCCGTCGCCCGGCGGTGGCCATGCGCACAACGGCACGAACGGCACCGATGCGTTCCTGCTGCACCAATTGCTCGCTCCAGCCGAGCCAGTCGCTGAGATTGAAGGCTCCGCCGAAGTAGGCGGCATCACTGAAGTCGTGCGGTGCGGTCTGGATCACCGCGGCGGCCAGTTCGGGGGGTGGATCCATCAGCAGTGCCCACTGCGTCCATCCCAGGTAGGAGTTGCCGATCGTCGCTAGCTTGCCGCCGAACCATGGCTGGGTCCGCAGCCACACCAGCGTGTCCGTCCCGTCGTCGATCTCGTGCACCCACGGATTCCACACTCCTGCGGAGCCGAACGTTCCTCGGCAGCGAACCAGCAGCAGGTGGTAGCCCCGGGTGGGAAACTGCGCTCGGTACAGGGCCGCCGTCACCCCCTCCCAGCCGTAGGGCGAGCGGATCATCACCGTGCCCACCGAGTCTCCGACCGGCGCGTAGTGGTCAGCCAGCAGTTCGACCCCGTCACGCATCGGGATCCGTACGCGCCGGTTGATCGTGTACTCGCTGGTTGCCGCACGCAGCCCGAGGCGACGGGAGAGCATCCGATCGACGACTCGTTCGCGCCAGCCTGGCCGGATGTCTGACTCTTGCTCGTTGTGCACTCTCATGGAGTGTCATCACCGCCAATATTCGTTCACGACAGCGGAAAGCTACAGTTGCTTTCTTCTGGCGTCAAAGAAAATCTCGCGCATATCCGTGGCATGTGACCAATTAGACAGAATGAGTTGCAACGATATGAGGATTATTGCAACGCTGAAGCCTCGTCATGTGTTGCAATGAGTGGAGTGAAAAGACCGCACTGGCCCGGGAATGAGATCCGGCAGCGACAGGAGGACGGATGCCAGGCGACAGGCTGACCCTGGAGGACCGGCAGCGCATCGCGGCATGGCTCGGTGAAGGATTCGGCTATGCCGTGATCGCGCGGCGGCTGACCCGTCCGACGTCGACCATCAGCCGCGAGGTGGCGCGCAACGGCGGGCCCGAGGCGTACCAGGCCGAAAGGGCCCATGAGGCCGCCGCCCACCGCGCACGCCGCCGCGCACCCACCGCCGCCGCACCCACGCCGGCTGCCGACGGCTACGGGCGCGACGTCCACGCTGTGTGTGATTTCGAGGAACAATTCACCGCCATGATGGTCCGAACCGGACTCCCTCCGATGGCGGCCAGAGTGCTCGCCTGCCTGTTCACCGCAGACAGTGGTGACTCCACCGCCGCCGAACTGGTCCAGCGGCTGGCGGTCAGCCCGGCCTCGGTCTCCAAGGCGATCGCCTACCTCGAGAAGCTGGAACTGGTCACCCGCGAACGCGACCCCGAGCGCCGACGCGAGCGCTACCTCATCGATGACGACGTCTGGTATCGCGCCTGGTCGGCCAGCACCAGGTCCATCACGATGTGGGCCCGGACCGCCGAGCGCGGCGCCGGCATCCTCGGCGCCGCGACCCCCGCCGGCGCACGTCTGCAACGCACCGGCCACTTCTTCCAGCTCCTCGCCGAGGACATGGCCGAGGCGGCCGAACACAGGCGACAGACCTTGCGTACGCAATCGCCAGCCGAACAGCAGTGAACCACCCCACGCCCGCAGGACGAGGTCCAGGCCATGGACGAAGGCAGAGCGGACCGTATGCTCCAAGGTCGCGGAGCTGGCGGCTCGGGCGGCGGCCAGCCCCGCGAAGACGCTCTCGCGTGCTTGCTGCGGCACCGCAGCGCGGTAGGCGGACGTCAGGATCGAGCCCAGGATCGCCGCACCGAAGCTGCCGCCCAAGGTGCGGCCCCGCCGCCCCGGTGGGCGGAGGGGCCGTGACCTGCTGGGAACCGATCTATCCGAGCACCGGGTAGTTCGCGCGGAACACGTTGTGCGGGTCACGGGCCCGCTTGATCTCCCGCAGCCGCGCGAGCGCGCTGCCGGAGAAGGACTTCGCCGCCGTGTCACCGGGGGACAGCACGGTGTAAGGCTTGCGGCCGCTGATGTAGGCCCCCAGGTCGGCCACGACCTCGGCCTGCTTGGCGCGCGTCGCATCGGCCGCGTGCGGCAGGCCGAGACCCAGCAGGCCGAGCAGGTACGGCTCAGCCACCGCGCCGCTCGCACCGGCCCCGCCGCCCGGCTCGGCGAGCGCCCCGCCCAGGTGCCTGATCTGCACGTTGATGAGCGGTTCGACCGGCTTGGCCAGCAGGAGCTCCACCGCGTCCGCGCCCAGGCCGGTGAGCAGCTCCGCACGAGCGATGGATGGGGCCGGATCGGTGGGCTCGGCGGTGATGTCACCCAGGTCGGCAACCGGGACGACGCCGCGGCTGTCGAAGATCGCGCCCTCGATCTTGTCGATGCGCGCCAGCAGGCCCTCCCCCTGAGCCGCCTCACCCAGGTAGGCCAGATCCAGCGTGACCATCGGCGACGCGCCGGGGGGCTGGAGCCGGTTGATCCAGACACTGAGTTCACGCGGCGCCTCGGCGGTGATCTCCAGGAACGCGTCGTACACCTCCCTGGTCCGGTGCTCCGGCCAGATCACGCGCCCGCCGTACAGGACTGGCGCGGGATACAGCTCGAGTTCGAGGGCGGTCACGACCGCGAAGTCCCCGCCACCGCCGCGCAGCGCCCAGAACAGCTCGGGATCGGACTCGGCGGTCACCCGGCCAGGCTCGCCATCGGCGTCCACGATGTCGAAAGCCCGCACGCTGTCGGAGGCGAAGCCGTACTTGCGGCTGAACCAGCCGACCCCACCGCCCAGGGTGTAGCCGGTCACGCTGACCCCCGGCGCGCTGCCGGACAGGCCAGTCAGACCCAGCGGGCCGGCCGCCGCCAGCACCTGCCCCCACTTCACGCCCGCGCCCACCCGGACCACGCGCTCCTCCGCGCGTACCTCCACCTGGTTCAGCAGGCCGGTACGCAACAGGATCAGGCCTTCCACATCACCCGAGGCGCCATGCCCGCTCGGCTGCGCGGTCACCGTCATACCCGCCCGCCGCGCGTAACGCACGAGCGCCGCCACGTCATCGGCGTCCGCGGCCTCCGCCACGGCCGCCACCGGCTGCCTGACGGTCAGATTCCACGCGGTGGCCGCCTGTTCAAAGCCGTCGTCATCGGCCAGGAGCACGCGCCCCTTGAGGACACCGCGCAGATCGTTGATCGTCATCGTCGTCTCCCTTTTTCGAGTTCTCAGAAATGCGAAGGAACACCATGCTGTACTACGGCAAGGACGGCGCCCTGACCGGCCGGACAAGGATCACGCCGGAACCTCGATGCTGGCGCTGCACCTGCTGCGGTCCGCGCTGGTGCACGTCAACACGCTGCTGCTTCAGCAGGTTCTCGCCGAGCCGAGGACCGGCGCGGCCTGACCGCGCTGTTCTGGTCCAACGTCGACCGGCTGCTGGATCGCTGGTGCGGCGATGGCGGGACGCGTCGAAGAGCGCCGGTCGCCGGACCACGTGGTTTACGCGATAAGCAGAAGCGCGCTGATCGTCAGCATCACCACGGCGGTGGCGCCGTGGATGCCGTAGACGGCCGCCTTGGGCCCGTTGCTGCGCAGCACGATCACCGCGTCGCCGACGGGTATGGCGCTGGCGGCCAGCATGAACCAGCCCAGCAGGCTGGTTGTTCCGTCGGCCAGCAGGATGAAGATGAAGAGCCCTGAGGCGATGTCGCGCACGCCTTTGACGGCTAGCCAGGCGTGGAAGCTGCGGTCCTCGGTCGGCGTGTCGGGGATGCCGAAACCGACCGCAGCCTGCGGCGCCCAGAAGGCGCAGGCGCCCATGAAGATGATGCCCGCGCCGATCAGTCCGGCGAGCACAGTGGCGATGTTGCTGAGCATGGGTTGTCTCGCCTCTCGGGAGCAGTTCTACGAGCGCATTCCAGATAGTGGGGTGTATGCCGTGCCGGCGCCATCACCGTTCGTAGTCGTCGACGAAGTGGTTGTCGTGGGCTTCGTGAAGCCGGCTCTGGTCCCGCTCGTTCACAGTGGCGAGCTGCGCGAAGTACTCCTCCCGGGGTACGCCTGGCGAGAGTGCCATGAGGAGGGTGGCAGGTTCGGCGCGCTCCTTCCGAAGCGCGTGGACGTCACCCATCGCGGCATGCGCGGTGTCGCCGGGCAGCAGTGTTCGCCACGCCCGCCCATCGAAGTAGTCGACTTCACCTTCCTCAACGATGAAGGTCTCGCTGAAGGTCGTGTGAAAGTGCGGGGCAGGTCCCCGGCTGGAGGGCGACATGCGCCACCGGTAGATGCTCACGACCCCGCTAGTCTCCGCCGGGCCGGCGAGGACTTCGATGGTCGATCCGCTGGCGCCCAGCCGGATCGTTCGCGTCTTTCGGGCTCGCTCGGGTTGCTTGCAGAGCCAGTCCGTCGGCTTCGTCTCAGTCACGACCCGAGTCTCGGGGCTTCGCCGCTCCGCTCGCGCTCACTTCGGCGGTGGCCTAACAATATGGAGATGATCCGCTACCGATTGGGCGCTGGTGCTGCGAGCGTGCGATGGGCCATGTCGCCGATCCACGAAGTGGTCAGTCTTGCCCGGCTGTTGACCGAACCGCAGCGTCACCCGATGTTCCACCAGTGGCTCCGCCGTCGCCACCACCGTCTTTCGGGCCTGGACCTGAGCGCGCTCATGGTCTTCATGGCCGATGGCGCGTACCGACCCGACTTCCTTGACCCATCGCCGATGTCCAGTGAGCCGACCTTCGAAGAAGGCATGGATGCCCTCCTCTCCACCCCGACGGACCAGGTCTACGCCGAGTTGGTCGACGCCAGTATCGGGCGTGGGGCAGAAATAGGCCGCCGACTGCTCGATGACCCCGACCGAGCCAGGTTGGAGGCCGCCGAAGCGGTGCGCCGCCTCTGGAAGGCGGCCATGGAACCGGAGTGGCCGTCCATGCGGCAGGCGCTGCGTGCCGAGATGCTGGACCGGGCCATCCAGGTCAACCGCGAGGGGCTGCGCACCGTCCTTCCGCGCCTGCACCACTCCGCGGCGTGCGACGGCGACACCATCACCGTCGAGTCGACCGTCGACTTCGACGTCGACTGCCCCGAGGGACTCATTCTCGTCCCGTCACTGTTCATCACCGACCGGGTGCAGTGCACCACCTCAGACCACTGGACTCCGGCGATCTATTACCCGGCATCCGGGCGGTACCTCTGGGCGACACCTCCCACTCCGAGATCCCTTGACCGGCTTCTGGGAACGACTCGATCGAGGATCCTGGCCGCGCTCACCACTCCGCTGCAGACGACCGTTGTGGCCAGGCTGGTGGGCGTCACCGTCCCGACAGCCAGCGAACACCTGGCAATCCTGCGAGACGCCGGGTTGATCGACAGCAGCCGGGCCGGTCGCACGGCCACGCACGAGCTCACCAAAGCTGGACGTGCTCTCCTGGACGCGGCCTCGCCGCGACCATGACTGGTCTGGGAGCTGCCGGTCCTCCCTATCGGACCGGTGTGAGCTTCTCCCGCGCATCCGCAATTGGCACGACCTGATCTTCTACCGTCCCGACGCCCGCACCCGCTACCAGCACATCGACGCGCTGTTCGGCGACAGCACCATCGACTGGGGCCTGATCGAGAAGCACTGGACGGACCTGCTGCGCACTGCGATCTCCATCCGCGAGGGCCGGGTGTCGTCGGTGACGCTGCTGCGGCCGAGCGGCCACTCTCAAAACCAAGGTTCCGCGACATACGTGCACGCGGCTTAGGACATCGACACGAATCTCGCGCACTCGGACGGCCGCGCGGAGTGTCCCGTATGCCATTCCCATGTGAGACATCATCTCGGGCGACGTCCGTTGGCGCCTTGGGACATGGCCGACGGCCTGGCGGCTACGAGGAGTTGGTGGCAGTGAGGTAGGCCGCGTTCAGGCGCTCGCGAACACTCGGTGATCGCGCTGGGAGCTTGGAGTCAAGGTGCTCGCGGCGAAGCTCGTCCATGAACTCTTGCCAGAGCGCGGGGCCGCCTTGTTCAAGCAGCACAGCGCGAGCCTTCAGCGCGCTGCTCGTGGGTCGGTGGCGAAGTCCCCAGCTGCCCAGCTGTGCGAACACGGGTACGAGCTGGATCGCGGGTTCGGTCAGGCTGTAGCGTGCCCGCTGGCCGGCTCGCGTGTCCTCGCGGGTGAGCAGTCCCGACTTGACGAGTCGCTTGAGTCGGTCGGCGAGAATATTTGAGGCGATCCCCTCGATTGAGTTGGCCTGCAGCTCTCGGAAATAGCGGCGGTCTCCGAAGACGATGTCGCGGAGGACGATCAGGCTCCAGCGATCCCCGAACACCTCGATGGCGGCGTTGATCGGGCACTCCGACCGCGGCTCATTCGCTTCGCCCATAGTGCTTGCAATCTACCACCGCCCGGTATTACCGTCTCGACGAGCGGTTGCAAATCGCAAGCGGAAGGGGCCACCGTGCTGAGGCAGGTCGCGGAGGGTGTGCTGATCCACGAGAGCGAGTTCGTGCAGAGCAACGCCATTGTCGTGCAAGGCCGCGCCGGCGTGTTGCTCATCGACCCCGGGGTGCAGGACCACGAAATGGCCTGCCTCTCGAACGACCTGTCCCATTTGGGGCAGACCGTTGTGGCGGGCTTCTCGACGCATCCGGATTGGGATCACTTACTCTGGCACGCCCAGCTCGGCGCGGCCCCTCGTTACGGCACGGCGCGCTGCGCGGCCACTGTCCGGGATCAGCTGTCCGACCCTGGTGCGAAGGCCGAGATAACCGCCCACCTGGAACCGACGGGCATCGCCGAGCAGGTCCCGCTGGACCTGTACGGCCTCATCACAGCCCTGCCCGCTGAGACGGCGCGGATTCCGTGGGATGGCCCTCAAGTCCGGATCATCGAGCATCAAGCGCATGCACCGGGCCATGCGGCGCTGTTCATCGAAGAACGCGGGGTTCTCGTCGCCGGCGACATGCTCTCTGATGTCTTGATTCCGATGCTCGACTTGAACGGCACCGCTGACCCGATCGAGGACTACCTCGCCGCGCTGCGGCTGCTGGAGGGTGTGGCAGACGATGTCGATGTCGTCGTCCCTGGCCACGGGTCAGTCGGCGGAGCTGATCAGGTACATGCACGGATCGAGCGGGATCGGGCGTACGTGCTCGCCTTGCGTGAGGGCCATGTTCCCAGTGACCCGCGGGTCGGCCCATCGGCTAAGCCCGGCTGGGAGTGGGTAAGCGATGTGCACAACGGGCAAGCCCAGCGCCTCGCCCGACGAAGCGAGCGCGACGGGACGCCCGGCTAGCTCGCGGTAGTGCCAGCCCAGCGATTCCGCGGCTTCGTCGAGGAACAGCGACCGGTCCAGCCGCGCGGCCCGCTTCTCGATCACCGGCCGGACCTGCCCGGGAGTCAAGGCGTCGATGTCCGCCAGTGCGGACAGGTCGTAGCAGCGGCCCTTCTTCTCGAACACGTCGGCCACGGCCAGGCGCTCGCGGATCGACCGGCTGTGCCGACGGCGGGACGTGCGGCTGCGGGAGAAGACGCTGGGGCGGATGCTCTACGAATCCACCGCGGCAGGTTTCTGGCGTACTCCGGTCCCACCCCAGGAAACCGCGCTTCCAGCTCGTCGGCCGCGCGGCTGAGGTGTTCCAGCCGTGCCACCACCAGGAGCTGCCTGAGCGTGCTCCGTCATGCCTCCCAATACATAACAGCATAGCGATATTCGCCTTAGACAAAATAACCCGCCAGCCATAGTGTCGAGGCCGTTCGCGAATGCGAGAACAAAGTGAGGAGGGATATCGCATGCTCACTATTGCCGCGCGTCGGACGACACCGACGGGGTGGACACTGCGGGCCGTCGCCAGCGCGCATGTGGTGGCGATCGTCGGCCAGCCGGTGTTCGCCGGGGTGTATCTGACCGGTGACTTCGACAGCCTGCGCTGGCACGCGGTCGGCGCCAACGTGGTCACCTCCATCGGGTACCTGCAGGTGATCGTGGCGATCGTGGCGTGGATTCGGCTGCGTCAGGTCTGGCCGTTCCTGGCCACGATGGCGGTGGTGGCGGCCGAGACCGTGCAGTACTTCGCCGGGTTGGACGGCGCCCTGTGGTTGCACATCCCGTTGGGCGTGATGACCGTCGCCGCACTCGTCGTGCTGTTCATCGCCGTCTGGCGCCAGCCCCTCTTGCGAAGGGAGGCCCCTAATGCGTGAGCGTGGCCTCACCAGGCGGCGGATGCTGGGCATCGGCGGGGCGCTCGGACTGATGGCGGCCACCGGGCTGTCGGCCACGGCGGCGCTGGCTCGCAGGCCGTCGATCACCGGTGCCGAGTTGCGCAGTGCCGTACCACTACCGCCGCCTTTCCACGTGCCACTGCCGATTCCCTCCGTGCTGGCGCCGGTCAGTACCTCGGGCGGAGTCGACCGCTACCAGATCACCCAGCGCGAAGCGAGCGCGGAGATCCTTCCCGGTGTCAGGACGCCGCTTTGGACGTATGAGGGCACCTTCCCGGGGCCGACGATCGAGTCACGCCGCGGCCGGCCGGTCACCGTGACGCACCGCAACGAGCTGCCCGTGCCGACCGTCGTGCACCTGCACGGTGGACGGACGCCAGCGGCTTCCGACGGGTACCCGACCGACCTCGTCCTGCCCGAGGGCTGGCAGGAGCACTCCATGCACATGGGGCACGGTTCCGAGCATGGCATGCACGACCCGAGGGCCGTGGTGACCGAGCTGACGAGGGACTACACCTTCCCGATGGACCAGCGGCCCACGCTGCTGTGGTATCACGACCACCGGATGGACTTCACCGCCCCCGCGATCTGGCGGGGGCTGGCCGGGCTGCACATCATCCACGACGACGCCGAGGACGCTCTCGGCCTGCCCGCCGGACCGCGCGAGCTGCCCCTCATGATCGCCGACCGTGCGTTCGCCGCCGACGGCGGCCTGGCATACCCCGCCCTCGACCCCACCCTGCGCGTACGGCCCGGCGTCCGCGAGCCGTACCTCGCCGGGGTCCTCGGCGACGTGATCCTGGTCAACGGCGCCCCCTGGCCCGTGCACGAGGTCGACGCGGCCCGCTACCGACTGCGTATCCTCAACGCCTCCAACGCCCGCCACTACGAACTCGAAGCGGTCACTGACGACGGGCGCCGCCTCGACCTCGTCCAGATCGGGGCCGACCAGGGGCTGCTCGCCGCCCCGGTCACCCACCAGCTGCTGCCGATCGCACCCGCCGAACGCTACGACGTGATCATCGACTTCTCCGGCGTCCCGGTCGGCAGCCGCGTCAGAGTCGTCAACCAGCTGGGCTCCGGGCGTACCCGCGACGTGATGGCCTTCCGCGTCGCCCGCAGAGCCACCGACGACAGCCGCATCCCCAGCACGCTGTCCACCGACCTGCCGGAATGGCGGCGTTCGGACGCCGTCAGGGTGCGCGAGTTCTCCTTCCGTGCCGGGCAGATGCACGCAGGCCACGGCTGGCTCATCGGCGGCCTGCCGTTCGACCCCGCCCGCACCGATGTCACGACCCGGCTCGGCGACGTCGAAGTCTGGCGGTTCGTCGCCGACGTGCACCATCCCGTCCACCTGCATCTGGTCGGCTTCCGCGTGCTCTCACGCAGCGGCAGGGCGCCACTGGCCCACGACGCGGGGCTCAAGGACACCATCTCGCTACGACCCGGCGAAGCCGTGGAGATCATCACCCGGTTCGACGGCTACCGCGGCCGTTACCTCTTCCACTGCCACAACGCCGAACACGAGGACATGGGCATGATGGCCAACCTCGAGATCATTTAGGAGTATGACCCATGGGTGCCGATCCCGGCATCGTCATCGTCGGAGCGAGCCTGGCCGGCGCGACGGCATCCCAGGCCCTGCGCCTCGACCACGGCTACGACGGGCCGATCACCCTCCTCGGCGACGAACCCCATCTGCCGTACCAGCGCCCCGCGCTGTCCAAGGGCTACCTCCTGGGCACCACCGAGGCCGGCGACCTCGACGTCCTGGAACCCCGGTTCTACGCCGACGCACTCGGAGCCCCCGCCGGCGACGTCGCCCGCCACCAGCACGCGGCCGGTGATCGACTCTCGGGTGTTCTACGTACAATGGCGGGCATGGCATGCCGCATCAGTGAGCTGGTCATCGACGCCGCCGACCCCGACGAGCTCGCCGCATTCTGGAGCAAGGTTCTCGGCTACGTCGAACTCGGCAGGGAAGACGACGGAAGCATCGAGATCGGGCCGCCCGACGCTGGCTTCGGCGGCCCGCAGCCCACCCTCGTCTTCGGCCCCAGCAGCGACCCGCGGCCCGGGAAGCTCCGACTGCACATCGACGTCAACGCCACCGACCGCGACCAGGACGCCGAGCTGGAGCGACTGCTCGCTCTCGGCGCCAGGCCCGTCGACGTCGGCCAGACCGGCACCGAGAGCTGGCACGTCCTGGCCGACCCAGAAGGCAACGAATTCTGCCTCCTGCGGACCCGGCTCCAGCCCCTCTGACCACGTGCGTCCTGGCGCCGAGCCGCTCGGCGGCGGGCCAAGGTCCCGGTGGTCGGCACCGCTCGGTCGCCGGCGGGAACGCCTCGCCGGTGCCGGTGTCGATCTGCTCGCTGGTCGAATCGATCAGCACCCGCACCGCCGCGGCCGGCAGGTCCTGGCGCTGGCCCCAGGCGGGTCTGTGTCGCAGGCGCGAAATCAGGTCCACCGGAGGCCGTGTTGGCCGGATTCAGTCTGCGCTGACGCCGTCGAGGATGCGCTCGAGCCCGAAGGTGAACTGCTCGGTGAAGCTCTGGTCGCGCGCCTCGACGACCCCTCTGGCGAAGTGGGGGTAGGCGCCGCTCTCGACGACCTCGCGGATGTACGGCGCAACGCTCGCGCGCCACTCATCCTCATTCTGTCCCGTACGACGTTGCGTCTCCAATTCGGCGAGCTCGCGTGACACGGCGCCGAGCACGTAGTCGCCTATCAAAGCGATGACGTTGGCCGCCCTAGTGGGATCCGCTGTCAGCGACTCGGCCGCCGCCAGCGCGTAGTCCGTGTGGCGCAGCGAGTGCGGGCCGAGCGCCGGGCGGGAACCAAGCAGGGTGGCGAGCCACGTATGGCGCAACATCAGCGCGCGCTGGCCGTGCGCGATCTGGGTCAGATCGGCCCGCCAGTCTCCCGAGGGCGGACGCTGGGGGTCCTCTCCTTTGACTGCGTCGACCATCAAGTCGAGCAGCTCATCGCGGTTCTTCACATGCCGGTAGACCGACGTGGTGCCCGAGCCGAGCTCGGCGGCCACCCTGCGCATCGACAACGCCTCAAGGCCTTCGGCGTCAGCGATGGCGATACCCGCTGCGACCAGGCTCTGCACACTGATCGCCCGTCGCTTGGGGCTGTACGGCTCGCGGCTCCACACGAGTGACATGAACCCATCATACCGATGTGGGTACACTGTTCCCATGAACGGCAACAGTGTTCCCAGTCAGGATGTCCTGATCGTCGGCGGCGGCACCGTCGGGCTCGCCGCCGCGGTCTTCCTCGCCCACCACGGCGTACGCGCACTGGTCATCGAGCGCGAGCCCGGCCCGCAGGTGCAGCCGCGAGCCACCGGGATCGGCCCGCGGACCATGGAGTTCCTGCGCGAGGTCGACCTGGCCGACGCCGTCAACGCGGTCGCCATCGACGCCAACGGCGGCTCGCTGGGCAAGATCGTCGTCGAGACGCTGGCCTCAGCCGACTTCACCACGATGCGGCCCAGCGCGCAGGTCTCCGCAACACCCCCGGTCTACACTCCGGGGGTGTTGCGCGGCACCTGCCCACAGAACCGGCTGGACAGCGTGTTGCTCAGCCGGACCTCGGTCACCTACAACACCCACCTTGTCTCCCTTGAACAGGACTCCGAGGGTGTCACCGCGCTGCTGTCGGGCCCCGACGGCCCGTACCAGGTGCGCGCCGGCTACCTGATCGGCGCGGACGGGGTGCGCAGCACCGTACGCACCGCCCTCGGCATCGGCACCTCAGGGCCAGGGGCGGTCGGGCAGCGCACCAACAACGTGCTGTTCCACGCCGACCTGCGGCCGATCGTGGGCGACACACACTTCGCCGTCTGCGACGTCACCACACCGGACTCCCCCGGCATGATCGTGACAATTGACGGGGAGAAGGAATGGGTCTTCCACACCACCGGCGACGCCTCTCGCGCCGTCGACCTGGTGCGCGGAGCCATCGGCGACCCGTCGATGGATGTGGAGATCGTCAGCGTGCTGCCGTGGCGGCCCCGCGCCCAGGTCGCCGACTCCTTCTCCGCCGGCCGGGTGTTCCTCGTCGGCGACGCCGCCCACGCCGTACCGCCGCTGGGCGCCTTCGGGCTGAACACCGGCGTCGCGGATGCGCACAACCTGGCCTGGAAACTGGCCTACGTCCTGCGCGGCGAGGCGGGACCCAGACTGCTCGACACCTACGCTTCCGAGCGGCGGCCCGTGGCGATGATGACCATGGAGCAGTCGCTTCTACGCCTGTCCGACCCACGGTTGCACTGGGCGCCGGGCATGGCCGCGGAGCGAGCCCGCGTGGGCGCGATCAACGCTCCGGTGGTGCACATGGGCTACCGGTACGGCACGCCGATGGCGGAACTGCCGTCGACGGAGGACCTGGCGCTGGACCTGGACGGCTCGGTCGGCTCTCGAGTCCCGCACCTGTGGGTGGCAGACGGCCTCTCCTCGCTCGACCTGGTGGGCTCGCGTTTCACGGTGCTCGCGGACGCGGGAAACCCGGTGTGGGTGACAGCCGGCGCTCAACTGATCGACGGCTGGCCGTACGGCCCACTTCTGGTGCGCCCCGACGGCATCGTCGCGTGGAAGGCGACCACCCCCGACGCGCTTCCTGCGGTCATGAACGCCCTGCTCTGCCGCTGACTTCTGGCACGGTCGACCTGCGTCAACCACGCTCGGCGGACCTGGCCGCCCTCATGCCCGACGCCACCAGGAACGGGTGCACAGTCGGGTTCAGGCCGTAAGCTCCGCGACCCGGGCCTCGGCGCCGCCGGCGGCGCCGAGGCCACATCGTCGGAACGAATCCGAGCCACGCAGCGTACAGAGCTGGACCAGCTTGCCCAGCTGGTCCACTCGCAAGGGGTCCACCTTCGAGGTGTACAGGTCCAAGGTGCTCGGCCCCGTCTACTGACAACGGATCGTGCGCCGGGGCAGCACCAACACAGTGCGCTATCGACGGGCGATGATGCTGCTGGCCTCGGCCGGCGGCAACCGAGTTCCAGTGA
>NZ_JBEXUP010000035.1:0-66865 GCF_040614375.1 Nonomuraea sp. NPDC005983 | reverse complement strand
GCCCGGCGGGACATCCGCCGGGCGCCTCTCGTACGCCCCGCCCTGGTCCCCACCGCACCGGGGCGGGCGTGCCTTTCACTCACCAGCACAAGCGGTGGTGGCCAACGATGTATGTGGGTGCCCTTACCCTGGACATCCTGCTCGGCGATGTCAGGTCGCTGAAGCAGAAGAGAGCCGTCGTGCGTCCCCTGGTCGCCGAGGTGCACCGGCGCTTTCCCGGCGTCGCCGTGGCCGAGACCGGCCATCTCGACCTGCATCGCAGGGCGGAGATCGGCATCGCGGTCGTCTCAGCCTCAGCGGGCAACTGCAAGGAGGTCCTGGACGCCTGCGAGCGGCTGGTGGCCTTCCGCCCGGAGATCGAGCTGCTCTCGGCCAGGCAGCGGCTCTACAACGACGAAGACTGAACGAAGCACGACCCGCCGTCGTGCGTGAGGGGGAGCGAACATGGTGGATGTAGCACGAGCGCGCAAGCTCGCCGACCGCATCCAGCAGATCGTCGCCGAGATGCTGGAGCGCCGGATCAAGGACCCGCGCCTGGGCTTCGTCACCGTGACCGACACGCGCATCACCGCCGACCTGCGTGAGGCTACGGTCTACTACACGGTGTTCGGTTCCGAAGCGGAGCGCGCCGACAGCGCTGCCGCCCTTGAGAGCGCGAAGGGGATCATCCGCTCCGAGGTGGGCCGCCAGACCGGCGTGCGTTTCACCCCGACGCTGACGTTCAGGCACGACCCGCTGCCCGATAGCGCGCGCCAGCTCGACGACCTGATCAACGCCGCCAGGGCGAAGGACGAAGAGGTGGCGCGCAAGGCCGCGGGCGCCGAGTACGCCGGCGACGCCGACCCGTACCGCAAGCCTGAAGAGGACGAGTCCGAGACGTGACGCCCGACGTGCGCGACAGAACGGGCCGCCCGTCCCGCAGGCAGGCGGCGCGGGGCGGCGTGATCCCCGAGGCGTCCTGGCGGCGGGCGGTCGAGCTGATCCGGCAGGCCGACGAGGTGGCGCTGGCCTGTCACGTCACGCCCGACGGCGACGCGCTGGGCTCGATGCTCGCCACCGCGCTCGTGCTGCGCGCCATGGGCAAGGGGGTGGTCGCGTCCTTCGGCGACCACCACTTCGACGTGCCCCGCCTGCTGCGCTTCCTGCCAGGCCAGGACATGCTCGTACCGCCCGACTCCTACCCGTCGGCGCCCGAGCTGATGATCGTGTTCGACTCGGCCACGGTGGAGCGGCTCGGCCTGCTCGCGCCGAGCGCCTCCCACGCGCGTGAGGTCATCGTGGTCGACCACCACGCGTCCAACACCGGTTTCGGCACGCTCAGGCTGGTCGACCCGTCGGTGGCGGCCACCGCCGTGCTGGTCGAGCAGCTGGTCTACCGGCTGGGCGGCGTCCTGGACCGTGACATCGCCACCTGCCTGTACGCGGGGCTGGTGACCGACACCGGGTCGTTCAAGCACTCCTCGACCACGCCCGCCGTGCACCAGATGGCCGCCAGGCTGGTCGCCACCGGCCTGCGCACCGACGAGATCGCCCGCGAGCTGTGGGACCGGTCCCCGTTCGGCTACCTGAAGGTGCTCGCCGCCGGGCTCGACCGGGTGAGGCTGGAGGACGACCTGGTGTGGACGTACATCACCCGGGTCGACAGGGCCGCCTACGGCCTGCCGTACGCGGAGCTGGAAGGCATCATCGACGTCATCCGCCGCACCGACGAGGCGCAGGTGGCGCTGGTGATGAAGGAGGACGACCAGGGCGCCTGGCAGGTGTCCACGAGGTCGAAGGGCGCCGTGGACGTGGCGGCGATCTGCGCCGCGCTGGGCGGCGGCGGCCATCACAACGCGGCGGGGTTCACCTCGCACGACAGCGTCGAGGAGACCGTCGGCCGGTTCCGGGGGCTGCTCGCAGAGACGACTGGAGAGGCTTGATGGCCGAAAGCGGCTTGATCATCGTCGACAAGCCGGCCGAGTGGACGTCCCACGACGTGGTGGCCAGACTGCGCCGGCTCGCGGCGACCCGGCGCGTCGGGCACGCGGGCACGCTCGACCCGATGGCGACGGGCGTGCTGGTCATCGGGGTGGAGAAGGCGACCAGGCTGCTCGGCCATCTGGCGCTGACCGAGAAGGTGTACGAGGCGACGATCCGGCTCGGCGTGACCACCAACACCGACGACGCCGAAGGCGAGGTCGTGGCGACCGTGTCCGCCGCGTCGGTGCCGGCCGAGGCGGTGCTGAAGGGCGTGGCCGCGCTCACGGGGCCGATCATGCAGGTCCCGCCGCAGGTCAGCGCGATCAAGGTGAACGGCCAGCGGGCCTACAAGCTGGCGCGGGCGGGAGCGGACGTCGAGCTGGCGTCCAGACCGGTGACCGTGCACGAGTTCGCGGTGACGGCCGTCCGGCCGCACGGTGACGTGGTGGACCTCGACGCCACGGTCCGCTGCTCGTCCGGCACCTATATCCGGGCGCTGGCCCGCGACCTCGGCGCCGCGCTCGGGGTGGGCGGCCATCTCACCCACCTGCGCCGCACCCGGGTGGGCCCCTACGACCTGTCGCTGGCCCGTACGCTCGACCAGCTCGCCGAGGAGTGCGTGGTGCTGCCCATCGCCGACGCCGTCTCGGCGGCGTTCCCGCGCCGGGACGTGACTCCCGAGGAGGCCAGGGTGGTCCAGCACGGCGGCAGGCTGCCCGCCGCGGGCCTGGGCAAGGGCCCGATCGGCGTGTTCGGCCCCGACGGGGCCCTGCTCGCCCTGGTGGAGGAGCAGGGCCGGATCGCCAAACCACTCGCCGTGTTCGTCTAGGAGCCGCCCGTCGTCTGGTGGCGACGTTCGACGGCGGGCCGAAACGGACGGAGGCGGTGAAGTGCCGTCAGAGGTCGGACGTCTACGGTTTGCGGGCGACCATGACGTCGCGGACGATCGCCTGGTCCACCCAGTGCTCGAAGTCGGGATAGTCGACGACCTCCAGGCCCGCCGAGGCGAGGATCTTCGCCAGGTCGTCGCGGCTGCCGCCGTAGGTGTTCCACGCGACGCCCAGCGCCCCGCCGGGACGCAGCAGCTCCGCCCAGACCGGGGCGGCCTGCCTGATCAGCTCCAGCGGGCTGCGTGACAGGCCGCTGCCGCCCTTGCTGCCGTGCTGCACCCCATAGGGGGCGTCGGTCACCAGGACGTCGAACGAGCGCGGCTTGAAGAAGTCGCGGCTGCGCAGCGTGTCGGCGTTCACCACCGAGACGTGCTGCACGTCGCCCGCCTTGACCGCCTCCTTCGACAGGCCGAACGTCACGTTCAGCCGCCGGCCGACCAGCGCCCGCTCGCGCCGCACCGGCACGGTCTCGGCGGTGTGCTTGAGCCGCTTGTTCTTCAGCCAGGTCTTCAGGAAACCCGTGTACGCCTCGAAGTCCTTGCCGTCGATGTCGATGCCGTAGGCGTCGTATCCGTACATGAGGGCCTGGTTGAGCGTGGTGCCGCGCCCGCACAGCGGGTCGAACACCGCCAGCCGCTCGCCCAGCCGCCGGTCGCCGGCCAGCGCGGTGACGTTCAGCAGCAGCTTGGTGAAGTGCTCGTTCGTCTTGCCTGCGTACTTCTGGATCGTGATCAAATCGCTGCTCAGCCGGTCGAGCGGCGTCATCGCCAGCGGGCGCAGCAGCTCGCCCTCGACCCCGAACAGCGCGTACACCGACGACAGGTTCGACAGCAGCGCGACATCGCCGGGGGTCAGCGACCCGTCGAAGGTCACGTACGGCACGCCGCCGATCGACGTCTCCTCGACCCCCGATATCTCGCCTTCCAGGCCGTACCGGCTGAAGACGGTCAGCTCGCTGCGGGTGAGCCGGATCGAGCTCTCGCCGTACACACGGTTGAAAGCGGGCAGGATGAGAAGCGCGTATCGAGGCATGGTGCGACCGATGCTACCCCCCTCGGTTGAAGGGAACGCCGGGGCGCATGGCAGGCTTGGGGGAGATCGATCCGCCACAAGCGAATGGGGCCGGGGCGTGCAGGGTTCGGGAAGGTCCGTCGTCACGATCGGTGTGTTCGACGGCGTTCACCGCGGGCACCAGCGGGTGGCCGGGCGGGCCGTCGCCGCCGCTCGCGAGCTTGGGCTGCGCTGCGTGGCCGTCACGTTCGAGCCGCATCCCGCCGAGGTCGTGCGGCCGGGCTCGCATCCGGCCCGTCTCACCAGCCCTCGACGCAGGGCCGAGCTGCTGACCGGGCTCGGAGTCGACGAGGTTTACACGGTGGAGTTCTCCCTTGAGCTGTCGCGGCTCAGCCCCGCGGACTTCGCCCAGTCCGTGCTCGCCGACCGGCTCCGCGCCGCCGTCGTCGTGGTGGGCGAGGGCTTCCGGTTCGGCCACCGGGCGGCGGGCGAGGTTGAGACGCTGCGGGCGCTGGGGGAGAAGTACGACTTCACGGTCGAGGAGGTGCCGCTGCTCGACGCGGTCTCGTCCACGGTGGTCCGCGAGCGGCTGGTGGCGGGCGACGTCGAGGGTGCCGCGCTCGACCTCGGCAGGCCGCACCGGGTCCAGGGCGTGGTCGTGCGCGGCTACCAGCGCGGACGCCAGCTCGGCTTCCCCACGGCCAACGTCGAGACGCTCGCGCACACCGCGATCCCCGCCGACGGGGTCTACGCGGGCTGGCTGGAGTGCGTGCCCGTGGCCAACCTGCCCGCCCTGTACGAGGGGGAGCGCTGGCCCGCCGCGATCTCGGTCGGCACCAATCCCACGTTCGAGGGCGTGCCGCGTACTGTGGAGGCGTACGCACTCGACCGTGACGACCTGGAGTTGTACGGCGCGCATGTGGCGGTGGAGTTCAAGGCCAGGCTGCGCGGAAACACCAGGTTCGACTCGATCGAGGCGCTCATCGAGCAGATCCACGCGGACGTGGCCGACACGCGCCGCCTGACCTCCGGTTAGACCGGTGGGGTTCCCTGGTCGCACGGGCGCTTGACTCGTGGTGGTAACCTAGCATGTCGGCTCTGTAACGGCGGCGCTGTGCGCTGCCCTGATAGGCCTTCGTCGCGGCGACTGTAGGCACGCACGGTCGTTCGCATCCTGTCTCATCCGCGCGTGTCCGTAGATTGAAGGAGAGCCGTGTCCCTCGACACCGCTGCCAAGAAGACCATCATCGCCGAGTACGCGACGGCCGAGGGCGACACCGGGTCGCCCGAGGTGCAGATCGCGCTGCTCAGCAAGCGCATCAGCGAGCTCACCGAGCACCTGAAGACGCACAAGCACGACCACCACAGCCGTCGTGGTCTGCTTCTGCTCGTCGGGCGCCGGCGCCGCCTGCTGAAGTACCTGCAGAAGGTCGACATCGCGCGTTACCGTTCGCTCATCGAGCGGCTCGGCCTGCGCCGATAGCATGGAAGGGAGTGGCGTCCGCGCCGCTCCCTTCTCCATAAGGGTCCGGCGCGTCGTGGGGTCAACCACCGCGCGCCTGACGTACAACTGAAGATCGAGACACTTTGAGCCCCCGCGTCCGTCAGCACCATGCGACCCGCGACGCTTGCGGGCCGGTCCTCGGTAGTGGCTTCCGGTAGGAAAGACCGGGCGCTTCGATCGAAGACCGGCGCTGCACCTAACGAGGGTGCGGGTGAAAGAGAAGAGGGCGCGGGCGACCGACCGAAAAGGAGGTCCCCCGTGGAGGGTGTCCACACCGCCGAAGCCGTTATTGACAACGGCGTGTTCGGCACGCGCACGATTCGGTTCGAGACTGGGCGCCTCGCGCGCCAGGCGGCAGGCTCCGCCGTCGCCTATCTCGACAACGACACGATGGTCGTCTCCGCGACCACCGCGTCCAAGCAGCCCAAGGAGAACTTCGACTTCTTCCCGCTCACGGTCGACGTCGAAGAGCGCATGTACGCCGCGGGCCGCATCCCCGGCTCGTTCTTCCGGCGTGAGGGCCGTCCCTCCGAGGACGCCATCCTCACCTGCCGCCTGATCGACCGGCCGCTGCGCCCGTCGTTCGTCAAGGGGCTGCGCAACGAGGTGCAGGTCGTCGCCACCGTGATGGCGCTCAACCCCGAGCACCTCTACGACGTGGTCGCGATCAACGCGGCCTCGCTGTCCACCCAGCTGGCGGGCCTGCCCTTCTCCGGCCCGATCGGCGGCGTCCGCGTCGCGCTGATCGACGGCCAGTGGGTCGCCTTCCCGACCCACCACGAGCTGGAGCGGGCCACCTTCGACATGGTCGTCGCGGGCCGCGTGCTCGCCGACGGCGACGTCGCGATCATGATGGTCGAGGCCGAGTCCACCAAGGACACGCTGAAACTGGTCGCCGAGGGCGCGGTCGCGCCCACCGAGGAGACCGTGGCGCAGGGCCTGGAGGCCGCCAAGCCGTTCATCAAGGTGCTGTGCGAGGCGCAGTCGCGCATCGCGCAGGTCGCCGCCAAGGAGACGGCCGAGTACCAGGTCTTCCTCGACTACCAGGAGGACGTCTACAACGCGGTCGAGTCCGCGGTGAAGACGGAGCTGGCCGCCGCGCTGACCATCGCCGGCAAGCAGGAGCGCGAGACCGAGCTCGACAAGGTCAAGGCGCTGTCGGCGGAGAAGCTGCTGCCCGAGTTCGAGGGCCGCGAGAAGGAGATCTCCGCGGCGTTCCGCTCGGTGATGAAGAAGCTCATGCGCGAGCGGGTCATCAACGAGGGCATCCGCATCGACGGCCGCGGCACCAAGGACATCCGCGAGCTGTCGGCCGAGGTCCACGTGGTGCCGCGGGTGCACGGCTCGGCCCTGTTCGAGCGCGGCGAGACCCAGATCATGGGCATCACCACGCTGAACATGCTGCGCATGGAGCAGGTCATCGACACGCTCAACCCGGAGCGCACCAAGCGCTACATGCACAACTACAACTTCCCGCCGTACTCCACCGGTGAGACCGGCCGCGTGGGCTCGCCCAAGCGGCGCGAGATCGGCCACGGCGCGCTGGCGGAGCGGGCGCTGATCCCGGTTCTGCCGACGCGCGAGGAGTTCCCGTACGCCATCCGCCAGGTGTCGGAGGCGCTCGGCTCCAACGGCTCGACCTCGATGGGCTCGGTCTGCGCGTCCACGATGGCGCTGCTCGACGCCGGTGTGCCGCTCAAGGAGATGGTCGCGGGCATCGCGATGGGCCTGATCGGCGAGGGCGACGCCTACGTCACGCTGACCGACATCCTCGGCGCCGAGGACGCCATGGGCGACATGGACTTCAAGGTCGCCGGCACCAAGGACGTCATCACCGCCCTGCAGCTCGACACCAAGCTCGACGGCATCCCGGCCAGCGTGCTCGCGGGCGCGCTCAAGCAGGCCAAGGGCGCCCGTCTGGCGATCCTCGACGTGATGCAGGAGGCGATCGCCTCTCCGGCGGAGATGAACCCGACCGCGCCGCGGATCATCACGATCAAGGTCCCGGTCGACAAGATCGGCGAGGTCATCGGCCCGAAGGGCAAGATGATCAACCAGATCCAGGACGACTCGGGCGCCGAGATCACCATCGAGGACGACGGCACGATCTACATCGGCGCCACCGACGGCCCCTCGGCGGAGGCCGCGCGGTCGGCGATCAACGCGATCGCCAACCCGCACATGCCGGAGGTCGGCGAGCGCTACCTGGGCACGGTCGTCAAGATCGCGGCCTTCGGCGCGTTCGTCTCGCTGATGCCCGGCAAGGACGGCCTGCTCCACGTCTCGCAGATCCGCAAGCTGCACGGCGGCAAGCGCATCGAGAACGTCGAGGACGTCATGAGCGTCGGCGAGAAGATCCAGGTCGAGATCGCCGAGATCGACGGCCGCGGCAAGCTCTCCCTGGTGCCCGTCGAGGTCATCGAGAAGGAGGCCGCGGAGAAGGAGGCCAAGGCCGAGTCGGGCGACACCTCGTCCGAGGATGACGGCGCTCCCGCCGCGTCCGACGACAAGCCGCGCGAGGAGCGTCCGCGCCGCACCCGTACCCGCGTCCGCGCCACTCGCGGCGAGAACGAGGGGGACGACCGCAACTCGTGACCACGACCACGCTGCACCCCGGCAAGGACGGAGCCGGGGTGGTAAGGCGCACCGTCCTCCCGGGTGGGCTGCGCGTGGTGACCGAGACCATGCCGACCGTGCGCAGTGTCGCGGTCGGCATGTGGGTCGGCATCGGCTCGCGTGACGAGGCCCCCGAGCACATGGGGGCCACCCACTTCCTCGAACACTTGCTGTTCAAGGGCACACCCACGCGCGACACGATGGAGATCTCCGCGTCCATCGAGGGCATCGGCGGTGAGATCAACGCCTTCACCGCCAAGGAGTACACCTGCTACTACGCCAGGGTGCTCGACGAGGATCTCCCCGTCGCCGTGGACGTGCTGGCCGACGTCGTGACCAGCTCGCTGATCACCGCTGAGGACGTCGAGTCCGAGCGTGGCGTGATCCTGGAGGAGATCGCCATGCACGACGACGACCCGTCCGACGTCGTGCACGAGCAGTTCGCGGCGGAGCTGTACGGTGACTCGCCGATCGGGCGGCCCATCCTCGGCACGGTCGAGTCGATCAACGCGCTCGGCCGCGAGCGCATCGTCGAGTACTACCAGCGCTACTACCAACCGCCTCGCACGGTCGTCTCGGTCGCCGGGAACATCCGGCACGAGGAGGTCGTGGAGCTGGTCGCGCGGGCGTACGAGCGGGCGGGCGCGCTCGGCGGGCCGCTGGAGTCCGACCCGCCGCGCACGAGCGGCCCCGGCGCGCTGACCCGGTCCGGGGTCAGGGTGCTCGACCGGCCCACCGAGCAGGCCAATCTGGTGCTCGGCACCACCGGCATGTCGCGCACCGACGAGCGCCGCTTCGCGCTCGGGGTGCTGAACGCGGCGCTGGGCGGCGGCATGTCGTCCAGGCTGTTCCAGGAGATCAGGGAGAAGCGCGGGCTGGCGTACTCCGCCTACAGCTACACCTCCGCCTACGCCGACACCGGGCAGTTCGGCATCTACGTCGGCTGCCTGCCGTCGAAGATCGACGACGTGCTCAAGATCTGCCGTGATGAGGTGGCCAGGGTGGTCACCGAGGGCCTGTCCGCCGACGAGATCATGCGCGGCAAGGGGCAGATGCGCGGCGGGCTGGTGCTCGGGCTGGAGGACACCGGCTCGCGCATGTCCAGGATCGGCAAGAACGAGCTGGTCTACGACGAGCTGCTGTCGGTCGACGACGTGCTCGCCCGGATCGAGGCGGTCACACCCGACGAGATCGCCGAGGTGGCCGCCGACGTCCTCAGCCGTCCCCTGACGCTGGCCGTGATCGGCCCGTACGGCGACAAGGACTTCTCGGGTGCCATCTCCTGACCTGGGTATAGGGTTGACCGTGTGATCAAGGTAGGTGTGCTCGGCGCCCGCGGCCGCGTGGGCGTCGAGGTGTGCAAAGCGGTCGAAGCGGCCACCGACATGGAACTGGTGGCCGCGCTCGACAGGGACGACTCGATCGACCGGCTCGAAGGGGCCGAGGTGGTGGTCGACTTCACCCATCCCGATGTGGTGATGGGCAACCTCGAATGGGCGATCGCGCACGGCGTCCACCCGGTGGTCGGCACCACCGGCTTCGACGCCCAGCGGCTCGACACCGTGCGCGGCTGGCTGGAGCGATCGCCCGGCACCAACGCCCTGATCGCCCCCAACTTCGGCATCGCGGCCGTGCTCATGATGCACTTCGCGCAGCAGGCGGCGAAGTACTTCGAGTCCGTCGAGATCGTCGAGCTGCACCACCCGAACAAGGCCGACGCCCCGTCCGGCACCGCCCGGCGCACCGCCGAGCTGGTCGCCCAGGCGCGTGCCAAGGCCGGGCTCGGCCCGATGCCCGACGCCACCAGTGCCGAGCTCGACGGAGCGCGTGGCGCCGACGTCGACGGCGTGCACGTGCACGCCGTACGGCTGGCCGGGCTGATCGCGCACCAGGAGGTGCTGCTCGGCGGCGACGGCGAGACCCTCACGATCAGGCACGACACGATGAGCCGCGCGTCCTTCACGCCCGGCGTGCTGCTGGGCGTGCGGCGGGTGCGCCAGCTGCCCGGGCTGACCCTCGGCCTGGAGCCGCTACTCGACCTCTGACAGGACACGACGTGCCCACCACCACCGCACAGGTCGTGGGCACGTCGTGTGAGGAGGGGGTCTCGACTCCGCACAGCCGAGCCTGTGAGCATCACCCTAATACCAGCGGCGGCGTCCGCCCGAAACATGAGATCGTGTTGCCATGGTGCGATGGGCTGACTCCAGTGAACTTGCCGGTCTGGTCGCCGTCGAGCTGGCCGCCGACAGGCTGTTCGAGCAGGTCGGCATCGTCTTCCCGGCCGGCACGACGATGATCGAAGAGGTCACCGACCCCGATACCGTGCTGGTCGAGGGGCGCCCGCCCGCCGGATTCGCGCTGGTCGGCTGGGTCGACGGCAACCTGCACCTGGAACAGCTCGCCGTGAGTCCCGAGAGCATGCGGCGGGGGATCGGCGGCAGGCTGGTCGCGGCGGTGGGCGACCACGCGCTCGCCAGCGGCGCGCCCGCGGTGACCCTCACGACCTACCGCGACGTCCCGTGGAACGCGCCCTGGTACGAGCGGCACGGCTACTCGGTGATGCCTTCGTCGGAGTGGGGGCCGGAGCTGGAGAAGCTGGTGGAACGCGAGCGCGAACTGGGCATCGAGGTGGCGCCGCGCGTGGTGATGCGGCGGCTGACAACCGGGTAACCCCGTTTCGCGGCCAGGGCAGGCGGCGGCCGCGGCGTCCACGTCCAGGACCCCAACGGCCACAGCTAAGAGCTCTTCACCGCGGTCCCCTAACGGGAGGCGTAGGCGTCCAGCTCGGACAGGTAGGCGTCCTTGAGGTGCTGCGGCAGCCAGGCGATCTCGAAGGCGTTGCGCTCCAGCCGCACCAACTCGTCGGCGGTGAGCTGCAACGCGTCCTGGACGGCCTCCAGGTTCTCCTGGACGTAGCCCCCGAAGTACGCGGGGTCGTCGGAGTTGATCGTCACGCGGACGCCCAGGTCCATCAGCTTGCGAATGCCCTCGGCGTGCATCGAGTCGGTGACGTAGCCGTTCGAGATCGGGCAGCACGTTAGCCCGATCCCCCTGGTCAGGACCAGTTCCACCAGCCGCTGGTCCTCCAGCACGTTCACGCCGTGGTCGATCCGGTCGACGCCGATGTCCTCCAGAGCCTGGCGGATGTGCTCGGCGGAGTCGTCCTGGTCCACGTCGCAGTGCATGGTCAGCAGGTAGCCCTCCTGCCTGGCCCGCGCGTAGACGGCGGCGAACTTGGCGGGCGGGTTGCCCTTCTCGTCGGAGTCGAGGCCGACGCCGACGATCCACTCCCGGTACGGCAGCGACTCCAGCAGCGTCGCCATCGCGTACTCGGCCTGGAAGTCGCGCAGGAAGCACATGATCAGCTGCGCCCGTACTCCGAGCTGGCCGTAGCCGTCCATGAGCGCCCGGCGCAGGCCGCGGAGCACCAGGTCGAACGGGACGCCGCGCGACGTGTGCGCCTGCGGGTCGACGAAGATCTCCGCATACCGGACGTTCTGCGCCGCGGCCCGGCGCAGGTAGGCCATGCCCAGGTCGTAGAAGTCGGGCTCGGTGCGCAGCACCACCATGCCCTCGTAGTACACCTTCAGGAAGGACGGCAGGTCGTCGAACGCGTACGCGTCCCGCATCTGCGCCACGGACGCGTACGGCAGGGACAGCCCGTTGCGCAGGGCCAGCGCGAACTTCAGCTCCGGCTCCAGAGTGCCCTCGATGTGCACGTGCAACTCGCACTTGGGCAGCCCGGCGATGAACTCTTTCATGATCGTCCCTTCGCTGCGGCGGCGCGGGTCTACCCCACCAGGATCGCACGCCCGCCCGCGCGGGGACCGGCTACAGGGTGATCGCCAAGCCGATGGAGACGAGCAGCCCGTACGCCATCTGAAGCTTGCCCGTCTGCTGCAGCACGCCGATCAGCGCGGGCCCCACGGCGCCGCTCCGCACGGTCCGGACCGGCGCGATCGCCAGCGGCAGCGCCAGCACCGCGAGCACCGTCAGCCAGGCCAGCGGGATCATGGCCAGCGCCACCACGAACGGCACGACCAGGCAGACCGCGTACAGCGTGCGGGTGCGCTCGGCGCCCAGGACCACGGCCAGCGTGCGCTTGCCCGACTGCCCGTCGGTGCCCACGTCGCGCAGGTTGTTCACGACCAGCATCGAGCACGACAGCAGCCCGACGGGCACCGAAGCCACCAGCGCCGCCCACGAGAGCTGCTCAGTCTGCACGAACGCGGTGCCGACCACCGGCACCACGCCGAAGAACAGGAAAACGGCGGCCTCGCCGAGCCCGCGGTAGCCGTACGGGCGCTTGCCGCCGGTGTAGAACCAGGCGGCGGCGATCGCCGCCGCGCCCACCAGCAGAATCCACCACGCCTGGGTGGCCAGCACGAGCGTCAGCCCCAGCACCGCGGCCACCGCGAAGCAGCCCAGCGCGGCGGCCAGCACCTGCGGCGGCGTGGCCACCCGCGAGCCGACCAGACGCATCGGACCGACCCGCTGGTCGTCGGTGCCGCGAATGCCGTCGCTGTAGTCGTTGGCGTAGTTGACGCCGATCTGCAGCGACAGCGCCACGAGCAGCGCGACGATCGCGCGCCACCAGACGAACCCGCCCTCTCCGATCGCGACGCCGGTGCCGACCATGACGGGCACGACGGCGTTGGGCAGAGTACGGGGACGCGCGCCGGCAATCCACTGACCGGTGGTAGCCATGTGACTGATTCCTCTAGCTGATGTCCGTGGTGAGCCTGACCATCCGGATCGGACGCCCCATGTCGAGCACGCGCTCGGCCATGTCCTCGCCCCACCCGGCCGACTCCAGGAAGCCGAGCACCGCGTAGTTCTCGGCGAACACCCAGGTGACGATCTGGCGGAAGCCGTCCTCGCGCAGGTAGTCGACGGTCGCGTTGAGCAGGCGGCTGCCGTGGCCGCGCCGGACGAAGTCGGGGTCGACCAGCAGCGTCAGCATCTCCGCCACGACGGTCGGGTCGAGGTCGGGATCTTCGGCGGGGGCGTGCGACGCCAGCCCGACCACGCGTTCACCACCGCGCGGTGTGGCCAGGGCGGCGCTGCCGCCCGCGCCGAGGGCGGGAAAGCCCTCGGTGTCGAGGATGGTCTCCACCGCGACCAGCACCCGGTGACTGGGGGTGGGCGGGGAGGCGATCGCCTCGTCCCACTGGCGCAGCCACATCTTCTCGGCCGCCGGCCCTGTCATCTGCTCGAGTGGCCCCTCGGGGAGGAAATCCCGATAGCCATAGCGCCAGGCGCGGACCTGAGTGTTCGCAACCTGGAGCACATCCTCGCGCCGGGCCGCCCGGACGCCTACGTCTGCCATCTCGGCCCGCTCCTTCGCCTGCCGTCATGCCACAAGGCACGAGTTACACCGTATCGGTCTTTGAGCCTTGGGGATGACGCGAACCCTGCTTCCTCGCCCGGTAGGCACGCGTTTTGGGGCGCTTGGCGTACCCGCGCACGAACATCACGAGCGTGAATGGTTCCTGGACGACTCCGTGAACTCTCGCTGACAATTTTCCCATCCGCTGTCCCCGTCCGCCTTCCCGCCCGCCTTCCTCGTCCGCGTCACCGCGTGACCGCCGCCAGGGCCTGCGCCAGCCGTCGCACCCCCTCCATCAGCTCCGCCAGATGCGTGGCCGCCATGTGCGTGACCCGGATGCGGGGCCCCGGCGGCTCCGACGGGTAGTAGATCCGGCCGGGGCTGACCAGCACACCGCTTCGCTTGGCCTCCTCGACCAGGGCGTGCTCGTCCGTACCTGCCGGGAGCCGCAGCCACAGGTGCATGCCGCCCCTCGGCAGCAGGTGTGGCTCGACCTCGGGGATCCGCGCGGCCAGCGCGGCCGCCAGCGCGTCGCGGCGGGTGGCGATCTCGGCGTGGACGGCCTTCAGATGCCGTGCCCAGGCGGGCGACCCGACGAACTCGAGCGCCGTCTCCTGCAGCGGCCTGGCCACGAAGAACGACTCGACCAGCTGGCTGGCGCGTAGCCGGTGCGCCGCCGGCCCCCTCGCGATGACCGCCGCCACCCGCATGCTCGGCGAGAGGATCTTGGTGAGCGAGCCGATGTGGACGACCGTGCCGTGCGCGTCCATCGAGACCAGCGGCGCAGGCGCCTGCTCGGTCAGGTACCGGGCGAAGTCGTCCTCGACGACGAACGCGCCCGCCGCCGCGGCCACCTGGAGCACCTGCTCGCGGCGCTCCTTGGTGAGCGTCGCGCCGGTCGGGTTCTGCGAGGTCGGCTGGCAGAAGAAGACCCGAGCGCCGGTGACGGCGAACGCCTCGGCCAGCATGTCCGGGCGCACGCCGTCCCTGTCCATGGGGACGGCGTGCGGACGCAGCCCCGCCGCCCTGGCCGCCGCGAGCGCGCCCGGATAGGTGGGCGTCTCGACCAGCACGGGCGCGTTCGGGGCGGCCAGCGCCCTGAACGCGTGCGTCAGCGCCGCCTGCCCGCCGCTCACGATCAGCGTGTCGGATGCGGTCACGTCGCCGCCCGCCTGCCTGGCGAACCAGCGGCGCAGCTCGTCCACTCCGTTCAGCGGCGGCATCGCCCACGCGTCGGGCCGGCGCACCGCCCTGGCGCCCGCGGCGGCGAGCTGCTTGTCGGGCCTGAGCCCGGGAGGCAGGTACCCGCCGGTGAGCGGCACGACCCCCTCGGGCGGGCCGCTGAGCAGCGAGGTCACGACCGACTCGTCCACCACCCTGTCGCCCAGCGCGAGCGTCTGCCAGGACAGGTCGGCGGTGTCGTTGACCCTCGCCGGCTGCCGCGCCACGAACGCCCCGATCCCCGGCTTCGTGACCACCCTGCCCTCGGCGGCGAGCTGCCCGATGGCCCGCGAGACGGTCACCGGGCTGACGCCGTGCCGCCGCATGATCTCCCGGCTGGCCGGTAGGCGGTCCCCGGGCCGCAGCCCGGAGGCCTCCTCGCGCAGTATCGCGGCGATATGGGCGATACTGCTATCGTTTTCCATGAAGGACAACAATAGCGCTACTTATCGCGATTCAGTAGCGGTCCCCGCCGCCGCCACCGGGCCACTGGGTGCGGTGAACCCCCCGATACCCGCGCAGGACGCGAACCGCCCAAGTGCCGCGCAGGCCACGAATCCCCCCACAGCCGCGCAGGACGTGAACCGCCCGACACCCGCTCAGGCCGCGCACCTCCCGAGAGTTGCGCCGGCCGTGACCCCTCCTTCAGCAGGCGCCCGTGGGGGAACGGCCCGGGCGTTCATGGGTGTTCTGGCGTTCTCCGGATCCTTTCCCGCCACCGTCTACGCGATGCAGGGCTTCGACCCCTGGTTGGTGGCGATCGGCCGGGCGGTCATCGCCGGGGCGATAGCCCTGGCCTGTCTCAAGGCCGCCGAACTCCCCCTGCTGCCGCCACGACGCCACTGGCCCGCGTACGCCGCCATCTCCATGGGCGTGGTCTTCGGATTCCCCGTCTTCAGTGGCCTGGCCCTGGATCTCGGTGCGTCCACCGCCCACTCGGCTGTGGTGATCGGCCTGCTCCCGGCTGCCACGGCCGCGTGCGCCGTCCTGCGCGCGGGGGAGCGTCCGCGTCCCCTCTTCTGGGCCGGCTGTACGGCGGGTGCCGTCGCCATCACCGCCTTCACCTTCGCCCAGTCCGCCCAGGGCACCCCCACCTGGCCGGACCTGCTCCTGGTCGGCGCGCTGCTGTCGGCGGCGATCGGCTACACGGAGGGCGGCAGGCTCTCCAGGGAGACCCCGGGCTGGCAGGTCATCTCGTACGTTCTCGTCCTCTCCCTCCCGCTCACCCTCCCCGCGTCGACCGTCCTGGCGCTGACGACCCCGATCAATCCGACCCCCGCGTCCTTGGCAGGTTTCGGCTACGTGGGTGTGATCTCGATGTTCCTGGGCTTCGTCCCCTGGTACGCGGGCCTGGCCCGGGGCGGCATCGCCAGAGCGGGGCAGACTCAGCTCACCCAGCCCCTGCTCACCCTGCTCTGGGCCTGGTTCCTGATGGGGGAGCGATTCGGCCCGGCAACCGTGGCAGGCGCGTTGGCTGTCCTGGTATGTGTGGCTATCACCCAGCGCGCCCGTACTTGAAAGCCGTGACGCCACCACGCAGGATGAGGGGTGGAGGTGTCACATGGCGGACCTCACGATCCCCGAGGGCGGCTTCTGGCCTGCCCCCGAGATCCCGCAGCCGAACATTTACCCGATGGAATGGCGCGTCGAGACCGAGAAACTCGCGGCGATCTACGAAAAGTCCAAGCGCATGGTCTGGAACCCGGCAGACCTTCCCTGGGACGGCCTGAACCCCGAGGACTTCACCCGCGAACAGCGCCTGGGCATCATGTACTGGTTCGCCGTCCTGGCCAACTTCGACGCCTCCGGCCCCGCCGTCTTCGCCCGCGCCACCATTCAGGCCTTCGAGAAACACGAAGAGGACCCCGTCAGGAAGTGCTTCTTCTCGATCACCAGAGACGAGATGAACCACGAGGAATGCTGCCAGCGCACCATCGCCAGACTCTGGCCCGGCGGCCCCCTCGACTGGAAACCCGCCGACGACCTGGAGAAAGCCGCCCACAACAACATCGGCTGGCTCTACCACAACGGCGGACGCTACTGGACCGGCTACACCGCGGCCGTCGGCAAATACAGCCTGCCGGTGCTGTTCACCAGTTTCATGATGGGTGAGATGGCCGCGTCCACGCTGTTCAGGGGCATGGCCTCGGGCACGCAGCACCCTGTCTTCGCCGAGATGTTCCAACGGATAGGCCGCGACGAATCCCGCCACCTCCAGATCTGCATGACCATCCTGGAAAACGAATGGCCCGGCCTGACCGACGAAACCCGCACCCTGATCACCCGTCAGCTCAGAGCGGGTTTCGTCTTCCTGTCCATGATTCTCTGGGAGCCTCCGGAAGGGTTTTGGGAACTGCCGCCGTATTTCCTGCCCAACCATCGCGTCCTCATGGACCACGCCCGGCAGGCGGGCCTGGGGGTTCTTTCGTACGAGGAGCAGGCGGAGAACTGGCGGGTGGCGATGGCCCGCATCCGGGCGATCGTGGAACGCTGGGGAATCGCCTTTCCCGCCATTCCCGAACTGGACCTGGAAGGCGTCCCCGTCGATTTCATCGACCCCGAGGAGATCATCCCGGTGTTCTGACAGCGCGGGGCCCTCAAACCGCCACGCCCGGGGAACTACGTGCCCGGCGTCCGCCACCGCCGGCCTGCTCGACTTCTTCGGCCGCCGCGCGGAGTGCGGAGACTTCTGCCCAGCCGGCTGCTTGGTCGGCCCCTCTGACTGACCCTCCACCTTGTTGCCGGGTAGCCCTTCGGCCGTCGGCTCGGCGCGTGTCATGGAGGCGACGCTGCGAGAGTGGCGGCCCCACGAGTAACCGGAAGGCCGCGGTCGCGGGTGGTCACTGTTCCGGCCTCGCCGGGTCCACTGTTCTCGTACCGCTACGGGGCCTGGCTCGGCCAGAGTTCCCGTGCGGCTACATACGTGCCTCGGTAGGGCACGGTGAACACCCAGCCCTGCTCACGCAGGCGCGCGACCGCGCTCCGTGCGGTCACCTTGGCGACGCCGTGCTCTCGAATCAGCGTCTGCTCCGGCGGAATGCGCCGGTTGGGGCGTAGCTCTCCGCTGACGATCCGCGCGGCGATGTTCTCGGCGATCTCCTCGTACAGCGGTTTGGTGGTTCTCTGCCTGGGCACGCCCAACGCCCCGACGTAGGTACCCTCACCCCGGACCGTGTGGATCAATCCTCGTTCGCGCAGCTCCCTGGCCACCCTGCGCGCGGTAGTCCGTGCGATGCCGAACTCGGCCTCCAACGCCGCTTCGCTCGGCACGGCTGCACCGACCCGCAACCGCCCTTCATCGATGCGATCGTGAATGATCTGGGCTACCTGTACGTAGATCGGGACGGGCCCTTCGCGATCGATCACACGCCTAGTCTAGTCGTCTTCATACGACCAATACAGCGAGATCAATCCTGGGGCCACGACTCCTTCGGTGATACGTAGCTGCCGCGCTGCGGCACCGTGTAGATCCACCCCTGCTCGCGTAGCAGCGCCATGGCCCGACGTACGGTCTCCCGGGCCACCTCGTACTGCTGGAGCAAGGCTGTTTCGCCAGGTATCGGGCGTCGGGGGAGATACTGGCCCACTCTGATTTGCTCGGCGATGTCTACCGCAATCTGCTGATACATCGGCATCTTGCGGGGTTTCCGTGGCGCCGCGTCCGGCGCGCCGACGAAAGTGCCCTCACCCTGGACGGTGTAGATGAGCCCTTCCTCGCGCAACACGTGGATGGCGCGCCTGGCCGTGGTCCTGGCGACCCCGAACTCGCTCTGGATGTCGGCCTCGCTGGGCACGGGGTGCCCCGACGTGAGCCCCGAGACCCGTTGGCGGAGGATCTCGGCAATCTGCAGGTAGAGGTGTCTGTCTCCGTCGTAGTCGAGCACATACGCAAGATAGGCGAAGGGGTACGAGGGGCCTCATAACGGATCGTCTATAGAGGCGAGGCGTTCTCTCTAGACGATGTGATACAACTAGACGTATGATCCATGTCATGGCCGACGTACTTGTGGGACGTGGCTTCGACGACTGTTCGGGGTGCCATGTCATGGCGGCGCGGGACGACTGCGTTCGCATCGAGTGGGAACGGGCACGCCCTCGAGCTGATCGTGTGCGAGTGCTTGACCACACCTGCGACTGCCAGCCGGTCTTCTATGAGCTCTGTCTGGCGGGTGGATTGCGGTTCATTCGTAGAACCTCAAGATTGAAAGGCGAAATGTCCGTCCATGACTCGCCTTGGGATCGGGCGGGGGTGGTCAATGAAACGTGGCGGAGCTTGTTGAAAGGGGAGGCGCGGTGACTTGATGCTGATTGACTTTGTGTCCAAATCCTTTCCTCCGTCGCGTTCGATCGCCTCGCCATCAACATTCATTCATGAATGCTGCTTTGGGGATTTCGTTCTTTATGTCGGCCCAGTCTCGCATTTCAACCAGCTTGTCGAATCCGGCTGCTCAGGTTCCCGCCTTGTCGGAGGAGCCCCAGCAGACGATCCGGGAGCCGGGCCTCTGCATCCACCGTGATCTCAGCACGACGTACCTACGACCCCCCAGCGCGCTTTGCTGCCACGAACAGCCATGGGCGCGCTGGGGCACTGGCTCCAATCTGGAGCCGTGATCACGGATCGCGCGTAAGCCCACCGCGATCCGTTGCCTGGACAGGCACTGGTCCACGCCTGTCCCTCTCCCGGTAGGCGTCATCCCGCATCAGCTCGCCTACCGGGATCTCCCCCTCGCAGGCCCCAGGATGGGGACGCCGGAGAGGGCCTGCGAGGGGCCGGGCTCAGACTGTTTGAACGTATGCGAGGCCGGCTGTGACGTCGCTGACGTGACCGCTGCTTTCGCGGTGAGTCCGCTCGAGCGGAAGCCCGTCAGGCGGGCATCGTTGGAGCCCCGATCTCCGCCGCCCAGACCGGATTCGCGCGTAGGACGCTGCAGGCTCCGGAGGGCCGTCCGCCCAAGCGGACTCACCGGCATTGCCCCGGTATCGCCCGGCGTCGCAGTCGGCTGGGGGAGTGGGGCTGACGTGGTCCCGCACCTTCCGGGAAGCGCGGGACCACGTCGCTGCGAGCCGTTGGCCGCTGGAGAACCCACCGGCCTGCCCGCGGGAATAGAGTCTCACGGTCTTCCGCCTCACGACTCCCGTTCTGCGCTTTCAGCGGGATCACGTGGATTGGCGACAGTTGAGCCTTAGGCCCTGATGGTCGCGGCTAAATGGCCCGATTGTCTTGTTCGCGAAGGACGAATCATGGCTGGACGCGTCTCCACTCCGTGTCGGTGATGATCAGGTGGTCGAGGAAGCGCAGGCCGACGGTTTCGGCCGCCTGCGCGAGGCGGCCGGTCGCAGCCAGGTCGTCGTTGCTGGGAACGAGGGAACCGCTCGGGTGGTTGTGGGCGACGCCGAACGCCGTGCCATGCGAGGCGAGCACCGCCGTGATGACGTCCCGGATCGGGACCGTGGTGTGGTCGGAGCCGCCCTCGGTGAGGACCATGCGCCTGAGCACCGCGCCCCGGGTGTTGCACACCACGACGACCAGTCGCTCGCGGGAGTGGCCCCGAAGCAGGGGCGCCACAACCGCGGCCAGGTCGGCGGTGCTGGTGACCCTGGCCCGCTCGGGCTCCGCCTGCGCTCGGCGGACGAGATGGAACGCCGCGGCGACCCGCGCCGCCTTGGCAGGACCCACGCCTGGTACGGCGAGGAGCCGGTGCGGCTCGGAATGGGCGAGCCCATCGAGATCGCCGCAGTGCTCGATGACCTGGGCGGCCAGGTCCATCGCACTCGATCCGCGGAAACCCGAGCCGAGCAGCACGGCCAGCAGTTCCCGATCGGCCAGCGCTGCCGGGCCGCTGGACATCAGCCGCTCCCGTGGACGCTCGCGCCGGGGCAGGTCTTTGACTCGCATCCGCAACCTCCGCACCCGTTGTATCAGCGGGCACCGACAACCTGTGCTTGATCGTTTGGGCGACGATCCCTGGCTGGGGGGCGGCTGCTGGGGCGCGTCGGCCATGAGTTCGCGCAGGCGGGCGGCCAGGTTGCGGTCCACGTCGAAACGCAGGCCGTCACCGCCTGATCGCCGCCAGAGCCACAGTGGGACGTCCTGTGCGCTCCCATGAACAGCGGCCTGGCCCTCGGGCTCGACTGCGGACGTGCTTCGCTCTGCCGCCGCAGACGATCAGAGGCGCAGCACTGGTCTGGGACGTGGCAGTCCCGACAGCGGGCGTGGCCGTCTCGGTCGCGGGGGTGCTTGGTGGGGCTCCGGGCGTGACTGTCTCGGTCACAGGGGTGCCCGGTCGAGTACCGGGCGTGACCGTCTCCGTCACGGGGGTGCTTGGTGCGGCTCCGGGTGTCTGGGGCACAGGCGTTGTTGGTTGGGCTCCTGTGAACGGTCAGACGAGGAGGTTCGCCACCTGCGGGAACGACTCTGTCGCCCAACTGGCCGTCTGCCCAGGTCAGGGCTTTGAGAGGCCGGGTGGTGCTGGCGAAGCCCCGGAAGATGGGTGATTTCTGGCGAGGCTCCGGGCAGAGGCGCGGTGTCGCCCGGAGCCTTGGCGACGTCCCGGGATCAGACGGGCATGCTGTACATGATCCTGAAGCGGTCGCCGGGGATCACGATGTCGCTCGTCTCCACCGGACGATCGCCTGCCCAGTGGGTGCGTTCGACGTGCAGGACATGCACACCTGCCGCCATCTGGAGGGCATCGATCTCGGCCGGACGCGGGACCCGAGTGTGCACGCTCTCGACGATCTCTGTGATCTTGATGCCGTGCGCGTACATCCGGGCGACCAGGCTGCGCCGTTCCTCCTCCGTGTGCGCGGCGAACTCCAGGGACTCGTAGGAAGTGACGAGTTGGAGCGGTTTGCCGTCGCCGCGGAAGATGTAATGCGTTCTGGTCAGCGTGACCGTCTCGTCCACGCGCAGGCGCCTGGCGATGTCGGGGCCGGCCTCGGCGGGCTCGCTGTGCCAGTCCCACGTCACGCGCCGCCCCTGGGACTGCAGGTCGGCGGCGAGCGGGGCGGGGTGGTCGAGGAAACGCCAGCGGTGCAGCGGTGCGAGGATCGGCCGTTCCCTGACGTAGTGGCCCGACCCGACGCGGCCGACGATGAGCCCCTCGCCGGCGAGCACGCGGAGGGCGTGGCGGGCGGCGGTCTCGCCGACCTGGTACTTACGGGTCAGCTGCGCCCTTGACGGAATGGGCGCACCTGGGGGAAGGGTGCCGTCGTTGATCTGCCGCCGGATGTCTTCGACGACACGCAGGTAGACCGGATCTGAGGTGGCCACTAGTCCATCCCTGGGGGTTCGTGTGAGGCGTTGCCCCATGTTGCCGTATTCGGCAGGTAACCGACCGTCATCGATGACTGCTGGAGCCCCAACTTTGCAGTGGCGCAAAATTATCGGAGAAACCCTGTAACACCCATGTAAGGAGCACCGATTGTTCGGTAGAGGTCGTCGATGTGTGTACCCCCGAGCACATATCGGCGACCTCTTCCAATGCCCGCCGAACGCACCCACGCCGATGCCGGACACCTGGTCGGCGTGGCGACACGCCTCACGGTCTCGCCGTGAAACAGCCGCACCGACGCGCTGACGGGCCGTGCGACGTCCGCGTCGCAGCGCGCGGGTGAGCGCTGGCAGCTGACGATGCGCCACTGACCCTGGATGCACACGCATGCTGCGAGCGCAGCGTGCGGCGAAGGCGGGCGTGTTACGCGAGTACATGTGCCATGGGGACGTGCGTTGCGGGGGCTGCAATCCGTTGCGATGGTAAGCGCCCAGAAAGGGCAGCCTGTCGCGTGGGAGTCAAGCATCGACGTGGCCGCGCTCGACGTCATGAGGAGCAGGCCAAGAGCACGTCATGAGAAGCAGGTCGAGAGTACGGCCATCTGTTCGAGCGGCCAGGGTGCGGCTCCCGTCATTCGGACGGCTGGGGTCGGCTCCGGTCGTTCGACCGGCCGAGAATGTGGCGTCCGCCCGGACGGATGGGCGAGGGATGTTCGGCTGGGATGAGCGGGGGCGAGTCGCGTTCGCCGCTGCCGATCTGGGGCGCAGTCTTGGTTCGCGGCCCGATCGATCCGCCCGTGGCCCGGTGCCGGTGTTGGGCAGATGTGTCGTGAGATGGTGGGGGACGGTGTGACAAAGGGCGGCCCCAGGCTGGCGAAACGGGGTGGCGCCGTCCATTGGATTTGTGAATCCAGGTAGCGTTCGCACTATGGCATCGCCAACTGGAACCACTGACGCGCCCTTCGGCCGGATGTTGACCGCCATGGTCACGCCGTTCACCGCCGATGGTGCGGTCGATTACGCAGCTGTTCGGCGCCTGGCTGCCTACCTGGTGGACGAGCAGCGCAACGACGGCCTGATCGTCAGCGGGACGACCGGCGAGTCGCCCACCACCTCCGACGTGGAGAAAGAGCGGATCCTCAGCGTGGTCCTGGAGACGGTCGGCGATCGTGCCACCGTCGTGGCCGGTGCCGGTAGCAATGACACCCATCACAGTGTCGAACTCGCCAGGGCGGCGGCACGCGCGGGTGCGCACGGGCTGCTCGTGGTGACGCCTTACTACAGCAAGCCCCCGCAGGAGGGCCTGTACCAGCACTTCACCGCCGTGGCCGACGCGACGGGCCTGCCGGTGATGCTCTACGACATCCCGGGACGCGCCGGCGTGCCGATCGCGACCGAGACTCTGATCAGGCTGGCCCAGCACGAACGTATCGTGGCTGTGAAGGACGCCAAGGGCGACCTGTTCGCCGGTGGTCAGATGATGACGGTCACCGATCTCGCCCTCTACTCGGGTGACGATCTGCTCAATCTGCCGTGGCTGTCGATGGGCGCGGCCGGATTCGTGAGCGTCGTCGGGCATGTCGTGGGCGCCCACCTGGCTCGCATGATCGAGCTGTACCGCAATGGCGACGTCAGCCAAGCGCTGGCCGTGCATCGCCAGCTTGCGCCCGTGATCGAGGGGATCATGATGAGCGCGGGTGGCGCGATCATGGTGAAGGCGGCGCTGGACATGGTCGGGGTGCCGGTCGGCCCGGTGCGCCTGCCGCTCGTCGCCGCAACGGAGAGACAGATCGCCGAGCTGCGCACTTGCCTGGTGGCCGGCGGAGTGAAGTTGACAGATACATAGGAACGGGGAGGAACCGGGAGTTTTGAGAACACGATTTGACCATGGGGGCCGGGCATGAGCCATCCGCATCCCGAGCTTGGCCCCCCACCGCCGCTGCCTGAGGGCGGCCTGCGCATCGTCGCGCTGGGCGGGTTGGGGGAGATCGGCCGGAACATGGCTGTCTTCGAGTACGAGGGCCGCCTGCTGATCGTCGACTGCGGGGTGTTGTTCCCCGAGCCGGATCAGCCGGGTGTCGACCTGATCCTGCCAGACTTCGAATACATCAGGGGGCGGCTCGACGACGTCGAAGCCGTGGTCCTGACGCACGCCCACGAGGACCACATCGGGGCCGTGCCATACCTGCTGCGCGAGCGGCGCGACATCCCGCTTGTCGGGTCCAGGCTGACGCTGGCCCTGATCGAGGCCAAGCTCACCGAGCACAGGATGCAGCCGACCAAGATCGAGGTCGTCGAGGGAGAGAAGCACAGGTTCGGGCCGTTCGACTGCGAGTTCCTCGCCGTCAACCACTCGATCCCCGACGCGCTGGCGGTGGCCATCAGGACGCCCGCCGGCATCGTCCTGCACACCGGCGACTTCCGGATGGACCAGCTGCCGAGCGACGGCCGCCTCACGGACCTCGGCGGTTTCGCCAGGCTCGGGAGCGAGGGCGTCGACCTGCTGATGTCGGACTCGACCAACGCCGAGGTGCCCGGGTTCGTCACCAGCGAGAGGGAGATCGGCCCGGTCATCGACGAGGTGATCCGCACCTCCGAGCAGCGGGTCATCGTGGCCAGCTTCGCCTCGCACGTGCACCGGATCCAGCAGGTCATGGACGCCGCGGCCAAGCACGGCCGCAAGGTCGCCCTGGTCGGCCGGTCCATGGTGCGCAATATGGGCGTGGCCCGTGACCTCGGCTACCTCAAGGTGCCGCCGGAGCTGATCGTCGACTCGCGCGACATCGAGCAGTGGCCGCCGGAGAGCGTGGTGCTGATCTGCACCGGCTCTCAGGGCGAGCCGATGGCGGCGCTGTCGCGTATGGCCAACAGGGACCACCCGATCCGGATCGCCAGTGGTGACACCGTGCTGCTGGCCTCCTCGCTGGTGCCGGGCAACGAGACCGCCGTCAACAAGGTGATCAACGGCCTGACCCGCTGGGGCGCCCGCGTCGTGCACAAGGGCAACGCCAAGGTGCACGTCTCCGGGCACGCGGCCGCCGGCGAGCTGCTCTACGTGCTCAACCTGACACGTCCGTCGAACTTCATGCCGGTGCACGGCGAATGGCGGCACCTGCGGGCGCACGCCAAGCTCGCCGAGCTCACGGGCGTGCCCCACGACCACATCGTGATCGCCGAGGACGGCGTCGTGGTCGACCTGGTCGACGGCCGCGCCAGGATCGTCGGTGCGGTTCACGCCGGGTACGTCTACGTCGACGGCTCGTCGGTCGGTGAGATCACCGACACCTCGCTGAAGGACCGCAGGATCCTCGGCGACGAAGGATTCATCTCGGTGATCGTCGTGGTCGACTCCAACACCGGGAAGCTCACCGGAGGGCCGGAGATCCACGCGCGTGGTTCCGGCATCGACCCGGCCCAGTTCGACGAGTTCATTCCCCAGATCGAGAAGGCGCTCGAGGACAAGGCCGCCGATGGGGTCGTCGACATGCAGGAGATCCGCCGGGTGGTGCGCCGCACGGTCGGCCGCTGGGTGAGCGACACCTACCGCCGCCGCCCGATGATCATCCCAGTGGTGCTCGAGGTCTGAGTTCTCCGAGGGTACGACAGGTGCCGCCGCCTGTCGTACCACTCGAAACCAGGTGGCGGTCGTCACGCGCCGCCACCAGCGGGACACCATCACGAAGGCGGCCGTCATGTCAGGCGTCCCGTCGGCGGAGCAGCCACGTCCCCGCGAGAACGGGGAGCACTGCGTAGGCGGCCATCACGAGGGCCGCTGCGACCGGCGAAAGTAGCGAGCCGTACACGGTGTGGGTCAGATCGTCGCCGGTGATCTCGCGGGGAAGGCCGCCGATCATCACCGAACCGACGCGCTCGCTCCATGGCTCGGGCAGGTTGCCCACGACGATCGGGACCACGTACACCAGCCCGACGAGGACGACGATCGCGCCCGCGGCTGACCGCATGATGGCGCCCAGACCAAGCCCCAGCAGCGCGAAGACCACGACTGAGAGGCTGGTGGTGATCAACGTCGGCAGTCTGTCCATGACAGGTTTCGTGTACATGCCGGAGAAGCGGGCGCCGACCATCCAGCGGGAGACGAAGTACGTTCCGAACACGACCGCCGGACCTGTGATCAAAGCCAGGGCGCCCACGATCGCGGACTTCGCCGCGAGCACGGGCCAGCGCCTCGGCACGACGGTGAGGCTCGTCCGGATGAGGCCCGTCGTGAACTCCGACGTGATCGCCAGCACACCCAGGATGCCCATGCAGAGCTGCGGCACGATCACCACGACGTCCTCCAGCTCGGCGAGGGCGGCGCGCGGGCGCACGCCGGGCGCGGCGCGGTCGTACATGCCGGCGGCTGTCCACGCGAGTGCCATTCCCAGGAGGATCGCGGCGAGGCTGAGGCCCACGACGAGATGGCTGGAGCGGACGGAACGGATCTTCAGCCATTCCGAGGCGAGGATGCTCATGCGTCCCTCTTCCTGAGCAGGTGGAGCCCGACGGCGAGTGCTCCGACCGCGTACGCCACGAGGGCGATGGCCGCGGCCCAGGGGGGCAGGAAACCTTCACCGAGGCGCGTGGAGAGATGCCTGCCCGCGATCTGCGGCACGAGGTTGGGCAGCAGCAGTGCCGAGACCTGGGCGTTCCACGGCGAAGGCAGATAGTTGGCGATGCCGGGCAGCACGAACAGCAGCGCCACCACCGAGACCACGGCGGCGGCCGTTGACCGGGTGGCGAAGCCGAGGCCGAGACCTACCAGCGCCAGCACGGTCACCGACAGAGCCGAGGCGGCCAGCATCGGCAGGTCGTCGGCGAACGAGGCGTCGTTGAAGCCGAGCCGCCGGTCGCCGGCGATCAGCCGGCTGGAGGCGTAGGTCACGAGCAGGATGGCGGAGCCCGCCGCGAACGTCGTCATGGTGACGACCGCGGTCTTGGCCAGCAGCAGGGTGCTCCGCTTGGGAACGGCGACGAGACTGGCCCGGATCGTGCCGGTGGCGTGCTCAGACGTGATCGCCAGCACGCCGATCAGCGCCAGGCTGACCTGGGTCAACGGCAGGAAGCCCGCTTCGGGGGCCGCTGCCCGGAGCATGCCGCCGCGGTCCTCCGCGACTCCGCTGACGTAGAACGTCCACAACACGCCGGCGAGCACCATGGCGGCGGCGGCACCGATGGCGGTGCGGGTCGAGTTGACCGAGCGCAGCTTCAGCCACTCGGAGGACAGAACTTCTCTCACCGCGACGCTCCGTACTGCACGCTGCTCGCCGTGAGCGCCAGGTAGGCCTCCTCAAGGGACGTGTGGCGCGCGGTGAGCTCGTCGACGGTGGCCTCGGTGATCAGCTTGCCACGCCCCACGATGACGATGCGGTCGGCGGTCAGGGCCATCTCGCTCATCAGGTGGCTGGAGAGCAGGATCGTGCGCCCGTCGGCGGCCAACGAGCGCATCAGCTCGCGGATCCACCGCACCCCGTCGGGGTCGAGCCCGTTGACCGGTTCGTCGAACATCAGCACGCCGGGGTCGCCGAGCAGCGCGGCCGCAATGCCGAGCCGCTGCTTCATGCCCAGCGAGAACCCGCCCACCCGTTTACGCGCCACCCCGGCCAGCCCCACCTGCTCGAGCACCTCCGCCACGCGATGCGGGCCGATGTCGTTGGTGAGGGCCAGGCTGAGCAGGTGGTTGTAGGCGCTGCGGCCGGGGTGAACCGCGTTCGCGTCGAGCAGCGCGCCCACCTCTCGCATCGGGCGGCGTGACAATGCGTAGCGGCGCCCGTTGACCAGCGCCTCGCCCGAGGTCGGGGCGTCGAGGCCGAGGATCAGCCGCATCGTCGTGGACTTGCCGGCACCGTTGGGGCCGAGGAAGCCGGTCACATGGCCCGGTTCGACCCGGAAGGACAGCCCGTCTACGGCGAGAGTGTCGCCGTAGCGTTTCGTCAGGCGTCTGAGTTCGATCACGTCGTAAACGATGGGGCACGGCGGGGTTCTGGCACATCGGACCAGGGTCCGAACTGCAACATCAGACTCCGGGCTGACGTGCGGAACTCTGCTCATTGGCTACGGTTCAACGCGTGAACGAGACGCACCCCCTCTTCGCCAGGCGCCTGAGCCGCCACCAGCTGATCGCGTTGGACTTGGTGGCCGGGCTGGGCTTCTCGCTCGTTTTCCTCACGGCCACGGCGCAGGCCGACGGCCTGCCGCCCTGGGCGAGGCTGGCCTTTCCCCTCGGGCTGGGGTTGCCGCTGGCCCTGAGAAGACTGTGGCCGTTCCCGGTCTTCTGTTTCCTCCTGGCGCTGTCCATCGCGGCCGTCATGGCCGACCTGGTCAGTTTCGCCTACGTCTCGCCCGCGTACGCGCTCTATGTGGTCGCCCTGGCCGACGGCGCCCGCGGAACGTGGGTGCCGACCTCGGCGATCGCCGTGCTCACCCTGGTCACGGGGGTGGGGTTGGTCGCGGTGGGCGGGTCGCCGCGAGCGGGGGCGCCCGAGTGGATGTTCAGTCTGGACAAGCCGCTCATCGGCATCGCGGCGCTGGGCGGCGCCTGGACGGTGGGCCGCGCCGTGCGAGAACGCAGAATCTACGCCGCGCGTGATGCCGAGCGGCTGGCCGGGCAGGCGGTGACGGAGGAACGTCTGCGTATCGCGCGTGAGCTGCACGACGTGGTCACGCACAGCGTGGGTTTGATCGCGGTCAAAGCCGGCGTGGCCAACCACGTCATGAAGGCGAGGCCTGACGAGGCGCGCGACGCGCTGCGCGTGATCGAGACCGTGAGCAGGGGTGCGCTGGTGGAAATGCGCCACCTGCTCGGCGTGCTGCGTTCCGCCGAGGCGCCGGAGTTCAGCCCCACTCCGGGCATCGCCGACCTGCGTGCGCTGGCCGAACGGGCCAGTTTGGCGGGGGTGGAGGTGGAGCTCGATGTTCGCATTCAGGGCGTAAGGAGCGGGTGTGAGCCGGCCGACACCGGCGCTGGTGAGGAGTCGGCCGATCGAGACGGTGCTCGGCCGGGTGGTGCTCAGTGGGCTGACCGAACAGAGGGGGCATGGCGGGGTGATGCTCAGTGGGCTGACGCAGAGGGGGCACGATGGGGCGACGAAGTAGATGGAATGAGACTGCCGGACGGCGTGGAGTTGTCGGTCTACCGGATCGTCCAGGAGGCGCTCACGAACGTCGTCAAGCATGCGGCCCCTGCCCGTTGCAGGGCGTCGGTGGTCGCTGACGAGAGGGAGGTCCGGATCGAGGTGGTCGACGACGGGCCGGGGCGGCGTACGCTACCGGCCGACGGAGCAGGGCACGGGCTGATCGGGATGCGGGAGCGGGTCATGATGTACGGCGGGGCGTTCGAAGCCGGGCGCGTCCCGGGGCAGGGCTTCCGGGTCTCAGCCCGCCTGCCCTACGGGGACGCGCCGTGATCCGGGTACTGGTCGCCGACGATCAGGCGCTGCTCCGAGGAAGCTTCAAGGTCCTGGTCGACTCCGAGCCAGATCTGACCGTGGTGGGTGAGGCGGCGACGGGCGCGGAGGCCGTGTCCATTGCCTTGGAGGAGCGGCCCGATGTGGTGCTCATGGACGTACGCATGCCGGTCATGGACGGGATCGAGGCGACTCGGCTCATCGGCAACGCGTCCCGCGTTCTGATCGTGACCATGTTCGATCTGGATGCTTATGTCTATGACGCGCTTCGTGCGGGCGCCAGCGGCTTCCTGCTCAAGGACACCCCGCCTGCCGACCTGCTCGCAGCCATTCGGGTGGTCGCTGCGGGTGAGGCGCTGCTGGCGCCCAAGGTGACGCGGAGGCTGATCGAGGAGTTCGCGCGCACGCCTGTGCTGCCGCCGGTGAGAGGGCTCGACGGGGTGACGGAGAGGGAGTGCGAAGTGCTCACCCTGATCGCCCGCGGGCTGTCCAACGCAGAGATCGCCGCCCACCTTCAGCTGAGCCTGGCCACGATCAAGACGCACATCAGTCGCCTCCTGGCCAAGCTCGAGGCACGCGACCGGGCTCAACTCGTCATCGCGGCCTACGAGAGCGGTTTAGTCTCCGCAACTCGGTAGCCGTCACTTGTGCGTAGTTGTGGGGGTGTCGTGGTTCGGGGTGCCGTCTGCGCCGGTGGTCAGCGGGCCTGGTGGTTAACGTGTCGGGCGCGCCGGTGACGTACGCGCCCACATGAGGACCTGTGCAGCGATTTCGGCAGCGGCTCTGCCGCCGCCGGTGTCGAACGCCGCTGGGATCAGCGTGCGGCCCTGTGCGGCGTCCGCCAGCGCGTCCTCGATCCACTCCTGCGCGTAGCCGCGTGCCCGCAGCCGGTGTTCTCGCACGTCATCGGGGCAGTCCAGCAGCGCCCAATGGACCGGGCCGTCCCATCGCCTGCCCGCTGCCAGTTCGTCAGGGTCGGGGACGGGGCACAGGAGCAGCACCGGATGCCCCGCTCGGCGCACCATGGTCACGATGCGTCGCCACATGCGGTCGTAGGCCGGCCACACCGGCGCCGCGTCCGGTTCGGCGATGGGTACCCCGATCAGGGCGCCGTCCTCGAGCAGTTCGTCCATGTCCATCACGATCAGCCCGCCCGCCGCCCGCACCAGGTGCGGCAGCAGGGTGGTCTTGCCCGCGCCAGGTGCGCCCGCCAGGAGGCAGAGGGGCGCGGTTTCGTCGACGAGTCGATCTTGCATCTGATTGACCTTAGTGGCTGGTGGGTTGCGGTTTGTCGGACGGTCTGGCCGCGTCCCAGAGGTGGTCGAACTGTTGCACCCAGTACGCGTACCAGCGGTCGTTCTGTTCGCGGGTCAGGTTCAGATGCATGCGGGCGAAAGTGGACGTGTTATGGAACCCATGGATCTCGACGATTGCGCGGCCGTGTGAGGTCTCCGGGTCGATGAGTACGAGGCTGAATCCCGGGTTGTAGGGGAACAGCCGATAATTCAGCTCTCCCGGCGTTTTCCAGGTGGCTATGTGCGCCAGTCGTTCGAGCGTGATCGCCAGGGCGGCGGGGAGCGACTGAAGTTGGTGTTCCACCGATTCGTCGAGTTGGCGTGAGGCCAGTCTGATGGCTTCCGGCTCCTCGGGGTCCAGGGTGACGATGCGGACGGAGCCGCCTTTGTGGCGTAGCACTTGGGTGCGCAGCGTCTCGCAGGTTTCGGGGGAGAGGAGGTTCACGGCGGATGGGGCGAACACGCGGACGTCGCGGGCGTTGGCGAACACCACTGTGGCCGGAAGGGTGTCGAAGGCGGAGCGGTCGCGGATGAGGTCGCTTGGGGAGGTGCGGCGCTGCTCCGGGAGGGTGAGGCGGTAGACGAGGAGGCCGACGGCCGCGAACAGGGCGGACCATTTGAGCTGGTCGGGCACGATGTCGTTGATTATCGAGACGACGGCGAAACAGATGACCACCAGGGCGACCACGTAGGCTTCGACGTTTCTGCGTGCCAGTAAGTCCGCTTTCACCTGCCGCAGCAATGCCATACTGCCCCCTTGTCTCCGACTGGTCGTACCTTCATTGTCAGTCGTTGGCCCGGTGTGAGCGGGGGTTCGGTAACTTTTCCTCTCGTGAGCGATGTAAAGGTAATCTTCCGAAAGTACGGCGGGGCGCTGCACTGGAACCATCTGGGGAGAATCCTCGGCGAGGACGAGTACGGCGTCTGGGTCGCGGTGCCGATGGGCACGCTCGCCAGGAAGGGTGAGGAGCCGCCCGTCGCCTGGGACTATCCGAGCAGCATGCTGTTCCCGCGTGACGCCTGGTGGACCGCGTCCTTCAACGGGCCGCAGCACCGCACGGAGATCTACATCGACGTCACCACCGTGCCCGAGTGGCGTGATGGCGAGGTGACCATGGTGGATCTCGACCTCGACGTGATCAAGATGCGTGATGGGCGGTTGATCCTGGACGATGAGGACGAGTTCGCCGAGCATCAGGTGTCGCTGGGGTATCCGGCCGAGGTGATCGAGCGGGCCGAGGAGACGGCCCGCTGGCTGCTCCGGGCGGTGGAGCAGCGGCAGGAACCCTTCGGGGGCGCGCACGTCCGCTGGCTGTCCCAGGTCGTGTGACTGAGGCACGCCCCGGAAGGTCAGCGAGAAAGGCGGAGCGCCTCCGTCAGCGCGGACAGCCGCCGGGGGGAGGCCAGGCCCGCGTGGTACAGGTGGAACTCGGCGGCGCCTGCTTTGGCGTAGGTCCTCAGGAGGTCGGCGAGGGCCGCCGGGTCGGCGGGGCGCGGGGGCAGAGCCAGGACGTACGCTCCGACGCGCTGCCCTGGCGTGCAGAGGTCTCTCAGCTGTGTCAGGCGGGCGCTGTCGGAGGACGGGTCGCCCCAGCAGTTGCCCACCAGCACGTCCGCCCCGGGCTCGCCTTCGGGGAGGGCGGCGAACGAGCTGGCCGCCCACGGGTCGGGGTTGGCGTGCAGGGTGATGGGCACGGTCGGTGCGACCTCGCGGGCCGTGGAGATCAGGCGGCGACGGAGGGCGGCGGACAGTTCCACGCGAACGGCCTGCACCTCGTCGGTGACCGGGCCGAGGGCCTGGGCCATGGACGCGGTCGCGGGGTCGTCGACGGCGGCGCGGACCCGGTCCCGGGTTCCGGCCGGGTAGCGGTCGGCGCAGGTCGTACAGAAGCAGAGGGTGAGCAGGTCGCCGTGGACGGACGACCAGTCGGCGCCGGCGGTCTTCTCGTGCATGCTCTGGTGCCCGAAGCCCATCGGCCCGCAGGCTTCCAGGATCAGCCCGTCGGGGTCGCCGACGGTCAGGATCTCGCGGACCATTCGCTCGCAGTACTCGACCACGTCGGCATGGGCGGGGCAGAGGGCGTGCGGGTACGGGTCGCCGAAGGCGTTGCGGACGACGACCTCGGAATGCGCGGCGCCGAGCTGGGAGTTGTGGGTCAGTACGGTCCACGCCTGCACCCGCAGGCCCGCCGCCTTGAGGGCGTCCCGTGCGCGGAGGTAGGCGTCGGGCGCGGTCCAGGTGGGCGACGCGGGCACGAGGCGACCCCATGCCTCGGGACGTACCGGCAGGTAGAAGGCCGAGTGGGGGACGTCCAGGACGCGATGAGAGGGGTGATGCGGCGTGGCAGCGCGGGTGGAGTGGTAGCCGGCCGCCAGGGCGACGGCCTCGACGCCCAGTGCGGCCAGGCGCTCGGGGGCCGAGGGGTCGCCGACGACGTCCCAGGGGTAGACGTAGGCCACGTTCACCAGCGGGGTCTCCTGACCGAGAAGGAAGGGTCGACGCGTCGCATGTAGGTGGTGTCGTCGCGGGAGGTGACTCCGCACTTCAGGTACTGCTCGTGCATCACGGCGAGGGCGTCGCGGTCGAGTTCGACACCCAGTCCGGGCGCCGAGGGCACCACCACGGCGCCGTCGGCGAAGCGCAGCGCGCCGGGCGCGACCACGTCCTGGCCGTTCTGCCAGGGGGTGTGCGTGTCGCAGGCGTAGGTGAGGTTCGGGGTGGCGGCGGCCAGGTGGGTCATCGCGGCGAGGCTGATGCCGAGGTGGGAGTTGGAGTGCATGGACAGTTCGATGCCGAAGGTGGCACAGAGGGCCGCGACGTGCGAGGAACGTACCAGACCGCCCCAGTAGTGGTGGTCGAGCAGCAGCACGCCGATCGCCCGCTGGGCGATGGCAGGGGGGAGGTGTTCGGGGGTCACGACGCACATGTTGGTGGCGAGCGGCATCGAGACCTCGGCGGCGACCTGCGCCATGCCGGAGATGGACGGTGTGGGGTCCTCGAGGTACTGCAGGGCTCCGTCGAGCGTTCGGCCCACCCGGATCGAGGTCTCCACGCTCCAGGCGGCGTTCGGGTCGAGCCGGAGCGGCACGCCGGGGAACGCCTCGCTCAGCGCCAGGATCGCCTCGACCTCCTGCTCAGGAGGGTAGACGCCGCCCTTGAGCTTGATCGAGGTGAAGCCGTACTCCTTGATGAGCAGCGACGCCTGCGCGACCAGCCCGGCCGGGTCGAGGGCCGCGCCGAACCGGTCGGGCTCGGCGCCGGGGTGACCTGCCCATTTGTAGAAAAGATAGGCACTGTACGGTACGGCTTGACGGACCCGGCCGCCGAGAAGGTCCACCACGGGCACTCCGGCTGCCTTGCCGCGAATGTCCAGGCAAGCCACCTCGAAGGGGGAGAACACCCGGTCGATGCTCTTCTCCTGGGTCGCCACGCCGGTCAGCCCGTGCAGGTCGCTGACCACGTCGCCGACGATCGCGGTGATCCTGGCGTACATCTCGTTCGTCGCGTGCACGTCGAGGCCGAGGAGGGCTTGGGCGCACTCGCGGACCTTGTTGAGGTGGTCCAGGTCGCCGTAGGTCTCGCCGAGGCCGGTCAGGCCCTCATCGGTGATCACCTCGATGATCGTGCGCAGTGCCCAGGGCTCGTGCACCCCGGCGGCGTTCAACAGGGGCGGATCTCGGAAGGCGACAGGGGTGACGAGGATCTGGCGGATGACCATATGACTGCCGTTCATATATGTGAACAAGTGCCAGGTTTGTAGACAGATTGTCGCAACTGTAAGAATCGAGCTGAGAAAGTGTCAAGACTCCGAAGGGCCATTCGATGATCTACGGACACGACCCCAGGACGGGCGAGACCATTGGCGCCGCCCTGAACGAAACGGACAGCGCCGGGGTCGACATGATCGTTTCCGCGGCCGCCGCCGCGGGTGTCGGCTGGCGGGCGACCCCGGCGGCCGAGCGGGCGCTCGCACTCGAGGCCGTCGCCGACGCGCTCACCGCGCACACGGACGAGCTGTGGGAGCTCGCCGACCGCGAGACCGCCCTCGGCGAGGTACGCCTGCGCGGCGAGGTGGCCCGGACGGCGGGGCAGTTCCGGCTCTTCGCCCAGGTGATCAGGGACGGCGGCTACCTCGACGCGATCATCGACCACGCCGACCCCTCGGCCACCCCGCCGAGGCCGGACGTGCGCCGGATGAAGCACCCGCTGCCGGGCGTGGTGGCCGTCTTCGCGGCGAGCAACTTCCCCTTCGCGTTCTCGGTGGCGGGGGGCGACACCGCCTCGGCGCTGGCGGCGGGCTGCCCCGTCGTGGTCAAGGCCCACCCGGGGCACCCGAACACCTCCGAGCGGGTCGCGCGCATCGTCCGCGACGCTCTGCCCTACCCCGACCTGCTCGGGCTGGTGCAGGGCCTGCAGGCGGGCGCCGACCTGGTGCAGCATCCCGCGGTGGTGGCGGCGGGCTTCACCGGGTCCGTCGCCGGCGGCAAGGCGATCAAGGGGCTGATCGACCAGCGCGAGGTGCCGATCCCGTTCTTCGGCGAGCTGGGCAGCGTCAACCCGGTGGTCGTGCTGCCGTCCGCGCCCAAGGCGCAGGTGGCGACCGGGTTCGCCGCCTCCCTCACGCTGGGGGTCGGCCAGTTCTGCACCAACCCGGGCCTGATGTTCGTCCCGGAGGACGACGAGCTGCGCAAGGCGCTGGCCGCCGCCGTCGAGCAGACCACGGGCGGTCCGATGCTGGACGAGCGGATCAGGGACGGATACGTCGGCGGCGTCGAGCGGCTCGGCGAGCTGTCGCTGCTGGCCGAGGGCAGGCCGGGTGAGGGCAGCTGGGCGGTCACGCCGAAGGTGTTCACCGCGGATCTCGCGACGTTCTCCGACAAGCTGCCGCGTATCGCCGAGGAGTGCTTCGGTCCGGCGTCCGTTGTCGTGACCTATCAGAAGGTGTCCGACCTGCGGCCCGTCCTGGAGCGGCTGGAAGGGTCGCTGACGGCGACCGTCCACGCCACCGACGCCGACGAGGCGAGCGAGGTCGCCGAGGTGCTCGGCCGGAAGGCCGGCAGGCTCATCTGGAACGGATGGCCCACCGGAGTGGCCGTGTGCTGGGCGATGCACCACGGCGGGCCGTGGCCCGCTTCGACCGCGGCCGCGCACACCTCCGTCGGCGCGACGGCGATCGACCGGTGGCTCGCGCCGACCGCGTACCAGGACTGGCCCGCCGAGCTGCTGCCTGAGGAGCTCGGCGAGGAGAACCCGCTCGGTGTCCCGCGCCGCGTCGACGGCGTGCTGCAAAGCTAGAAGGTTGCCGCCGCGGCCTGCTGAGCGGGCCGCGGCGCCTCCTGCCGACGTGGACGCCGTCAGGCTCCGGCCAGTTCCAGGCCCGTCGCGAGAATGGCCGCCAGCTCCGCCAGGTGCTCGGGTGACGGGTCCACCAGCGGTGCCCTGACCCCGCCCACGTCCAGGCCGCGCAGCCGCACTCCCGCCTTGACCAGCGACACCGCGTAACCGGGGACGCGGTCGCGCAGGTCCACCAGCGGCAGGTAGAAGCCGGTCAGCAGGCGCTGCACCAGCACCTCGTCGCCGCCCGTCACCGCCTTGTGGAAGGCCAGCGCGATCTCCGGCGCGAACGCGAACACGGCGCTGGAGTACAGAGTGACGCCGAGCCCACGGTAGGCGGGGACGGTGAGTTCGGCCGTGGGCAGCCCGTTGAAGAAGGTGAACTCGCGCTCGCTCTCCCGCCGCACCGTGAGAATGATGCGCTGGAGCAGGTCGAGGTCACCGAGGCCGTCCTTGAAGCCGATCACGTTCGGCACCGTGGCCAGCTCGGCGACGGCGGCGGGGGAGAAGCGGGCGGTGCCGCGCTGGTAGATGATCACGGGCAGGCCGCCGGCCGCCGCCACGTCGCGGACGTACCGCACCAGCCCCTCGGGCGGGGCGCTGACGAGGTACGGCGGCATGAGGAGCAGCCCGTCGGCGCCCTGCTCGGCCGCGGCGCGGGCGATCGCCCTGGCCGCGGGGAGCGTGCCGCCCGCGCCCGAGAAGACGGGAACCCTGCCGCCGGTGGCCGCCACCGAGGTGGCCACGACCCGGGTGTACTCGTCGAGGTCGAGTGCGTTGAACTCGCCCGTGCCGCACGCGGTGAACACTCCTCCCGCCCCGGCCGCGACCCCTCGGGCGACGTGCTCGGCCAGTACCTGTTCCGCTAGGTCGCCATCGTCCCCGAAGGGGGTCACCGGAAAGAAGAGAACACCATCTAGCCGCATACGTCGTCCTTTCGAGGGTGTGCTAGCGGATGCCCTCCCGGCGAAGAGTGGCAGCCAGCTTTCGGGTGTGCCTGATGATCGCCTCGGTGATCCTCTCGACCTCGGCGGGTGGCAGGCTCGCCGGCATGGAGCAGCTGATCGCGTCCGTGGCCGGGATGCGGTAGTCGACCGCGACCGCCACGCAGGCCACGCCGGGCGTGCCCTGCTCGCGCTCGTAGGCCCAGCCCCTGGTGCGGACCTGGTCGAGTTCTCCGATGAGTTCGGCCACGTCGGTGATCGTGTGGTCGGTGAGCCCGGGCAGCGGGTCGGGCAGCAGGGCGGCCACCTCGTCGTCGGTGAGCTGGGCGAGCAGCACCTGGCCCAGGGCGGTGACATGGGCCGGCAGCCGCCTGCCCACCCTGGGGATGACGTGGTGCGCCTCCCGCGACTCTCTCGTGGCCAGGTAGAGGACGTGCGCCTCGTCGCGCCGGGCGAAGTGCGCGGTCTGCCCGATCTCCGCGCGCAGGTCCTCCAGCGTCTCCTGGGCGAGCGGCAGGGCGGGGTCCTTGTCCAGGTAGGCGGTGCCGGTGAGCAGGGCGTGCGGGCCGATGCCGAACGCCGACCTCGCCGAGTCGGTCTCCACCCAGTTCAGCTCGACCAGCGTGCGCATGAGGGCGTGCAGGCTGCTGCGCGGGAACCCGGTGCGCTGCTGGAGCTCTGACAGGGTCAGGGTCTCGTGGGAGGCCGCCAGGGCCTCCAGGATACGGACCGTGCGCTCCGCTGACTTGACCAGCTGGGGCTCCATACTCATCCCATCTCGACGGCGGCTCGAAAATGTCAGGATATGGGATACCGTCCAGATACATGGACACTAGCCTTTGATGGCGCCGCTGGTGAGCCCGCGCATGAACTGCCGCTGGAACGCCAGGAACGCGATGATCGAGGGCAGCAGCGCCAGCAGCGACGCCGCGAGGAGCACGCCGATCCCGACCTCCTCGTCCGAGCGGAGCGAGCGCAGCGCGATGGGCAGCGTCCACATGCTCGACTCCGGCGCGACGATCAGGGGCAGCAGGTACTGGTCCCAGATCATGGTGAAGCCGAAGACACCGATCACGCCGAGCGCGGGACGGCAGAGCGGCAGGATGATCGTGAAGAACGTCCGCATCTCGCCCGCGCCGTCGATGCGCGCGGCCTCTTCCAGCTCGACCGGCACCTCCTTCATGAACTCGGTCATGACCAGGATGGAGAAGCCCCAGGCGCCGACGGGCAGGATCATCCCGGCGTACGTGCCGATCAGGTTGAGGTGGAGCAGCGGCATGTCGGCCAGGACGAGCGAGAGCGGGATCGCGATGATCTCCTCGGGCAGCATCATCGTGGCCAGCATGAGCAGCATGACGATCGTCATGCCCCGGAACTTCTTGCGAGCCAGCGAGTACGCGGCGAAGACGCTGACCAGCATCTGCAGGAGCAGCCCGAACCCCACCACCACGAACGAGTTCAGCAGGTAGAGGTAGACGTTCTTCTCCTTGGCCTGGATGAAGTTCTCCAGGGTGAAGTCGTCCGGCCAGAGGGTGAACGACGTCGGGTCGAGCGTCTTGCTGAAGGCGCTGACGAGGAGGCCGACCAGCGGGCCGGTGAAGACCAGCACCATCACGCCGTAGACGACGACCTTGGCGGTGATCGCGATCGGCCCCCTGCGGGACTCCAGGCCCAGGGCGCTGTCGAATCTCATATTCGCTGCCTCCTGCGCATGATCTGCGTGAGCAAGGTGAGCACCAGGGTGACCGCGAACAGCACGATCCCGCCCGCGGAGGCGACGCCCAGCTCGTTCTTCTGGAAGCCGAGCTTGTAGATCAGCGTCATGAGCACCTCGGACGAGCCGTTGGGCCCGCCGTTGGTGAGGACGTACACCTCGACGAAGACCCGCAGGCCGCGGATGGCGGCCAGGGTGAACAGGATCCAGAACACCGGGCGCAGCGCGGGCAGCGTGATGTGGCGCAGCCGGTGCCAGGTCGAGGCCCCGTCGACCGCGGCCGCCTCGTAGAGGGTCCTGTCGACGCCCACCAGCCCGGCCAGGAAGATCATCATGTCGTACGGCGTGCCGCGCCAGATGCTCATCAGCATGATCGACCCCAGCGAGGAGTGCTCGCTGGCCAGGAACGGCTGCGGATCGACGGCGAACCAGCCGAGGACGCTGTTGAGCAAGCCGGTGTCGGCCGGGTGGAACATGATCCGCCACACCTCGGCCACCGCCGCCATGGTGGTGACGACGGGCAGGAACGCCGCGGTCCTGACGAACCAGAGGTACTTGGCCGGGCCCTCGATGAGCAGTGCGAACCCGAGGCCGAGCACGAGCGAGCCCGCCGTGGTGCCGACGGCGAGCACGACGCTGTGCCACATGGCGGAGGCGAAGTCGCTGTCGGTGACGATCGTCCGGTAGTTGCCCAGGCCGACCCATTCGTCCCCGAGGAACGTCTGGACCTTGAAGAAGCTCTTCCACAGGCCCACGAACATGGGGATGAACTTGAAGTACAGGAACAGCAGCAAGGCCGGCGCCAGGAACAGCCAGGCGATCAGCGTCCCCCGCCGCCGCACCTTCTTGGGGCGGCGGCGGGGGGTCACCGAGCTGCTCCGCGCCGGAGTCAGTGTCGGAGTCACGACGCCTTCTGGCTCTGCAGTTCCTGGGTGAGCTTGGTGTTCAGGGTGTCCATGGCGGACTTGACGTCAGCGGAGCAGTCGGCCCACACGGCGTTGATGGAGTCGGCAGAGTCCTGCCTGATCGGGGCCCAGTTCGGTACCGGAGGCGCGTAGACGGCGTTGGCGTAGGACTCCTGGAAGACCTTCCACCGCGGGTCCTGGCGCTCGGCGGCCATGTCCACGGTGGTGTTGACCGGCAGGCGGACGATGGCGCCGTTGGCGTCCTTGTTCATGCCGATCCGCTGGCCGTCGGCGGAGATCGCGAACTCGGCGAACTTCTTCTGCGCGTCCTGCTGGTCGGAGCCGGCCATCAGGTAGACGTTCTCGCCCTCGCCGAGGGTGCCGGGGCCGCCGGACGGCCCCTTGGGCACCGGGTCGACCTCGAGCTTGTCGGTCCCGATGCTCTTGACGAACCGGGCGAGCACGTACGGGCCGACCAGGTAGATGCCGCCCTGGCCCTTCTCGAACACCTCGTGGGTGACGGTCGTGTCGTTGCTGACCGCGCCCGGGTTGACCGTCTTGGCCTTGCAGAACTGGTCCTGCAGGAACGTGACCGCCTCCACGGTCCTGGGGTCGTTCATCGTGGCGCTGAACTTGCCGCCGCCGTTGGCCTTGATGAAGTCGCCGCCGTTGGCGTAGATCAGCGAGGACGCGTACCAGGAGGCGTAGCCGCGCTTGGTGCCGGCCGGGATCACGAAACCGGCGGTGTCCTTCTGGCCGTCGCCGTCGGGGTCCTTCTCGGTGAAGGCCTGCGCCAGTTTGGCCAGGTCGTCCCAGGTCTTGGGCGGTTCCATGCCGACCTTCTCCCGCCAGTCCTTGCGGACGATCAGGGCGAAGGCCTGGGCGGAGAAGGGGGCGGCGTAGTACTTGCCGTCGCCGCCCTGCGCGGCCTTCCACGCCGTTTCGGCGAGTTTGTCGCCGCCCGCGAGCGCCGCCTTGTCAACCTCGCGCAGCCAGCCCTGGCTGTGCATGTTGCTGAGTTGGGCGGTGTCGTTGATGACGATGTCGGGAAGTTTCTTCTGTGCCGCCTGCTGTTGCAGCTTGGTCTCGAAGTCGTCGAAGAGCGCGACGACCTTTGTCTTGACCCCGCTGGCCTTGGTGAATGCGTCGGCCAGTTTCACGGCCGTTTTGGCGGAGTCGGAGTCGGGCGCCTGCCTGATCCAGATCTCCAGCGCGTTGTCAGAACTCGATCCCCCGGAGCCGCAGCCTGTCAGCGTTACGGCCAGGGTCGTGGCGATGGCGACCCCCAGCAGCTGGCGTGACATCAGACCGCCTCCCGTTCACATACGTGGACATATGCCGTGGATGTGGAACTCGTTCAGGTGAACGTAACGACGAGGGCCTATCACGGTCAATATTCAAGGATGTGAATTTCGATCGGACTTGTGTACATGTTGAGCCATGCGCATTCTGATGACCGGCGCGGCCGGAAAGGTCGGCACGCTCCTCCGTCCCCGCCTCGCCCGAGAAGGCCGCATCCTGCGCCTTTCTGACATACAGCCGCTCGAAGCCGGCCCCGGCGAGGAGATGGTGACGGCCGACCTCAACGACGAGGAGGCCATGGCCACGGCCATGAAGGGCGTGGACGCGGTGATCCACCTGGGCGGGCAGAGTCGCGAGCACCCGTGGGCGGACATCGTCCAGGCCAACATCAACGGCCTGCACGTCCTGATGGAGGCGGCCCGCCGGGAGGGGGTCGGGCAGCTCGTGCTGATGGGCAGCCACCACGCGGCGGGCTTCCACACCAGGCCCGCCTCCGGCGAGGACCTGGCCGACTACGCCTTCCCGCGTCCCGACACCTTCTACGGCGTGAGCAAGGTCGTGATGGAGGCCATGGGCAGCCTGTACCACGACCGGTTCGGCATGAACGTGACCGTGGTCAGGCTCGGCACCTGCAACGAGGGCTCGGGCGACACACGCGGGCTGGCGACCTGGATCTCGCCCGACGACCTGACCCGCCTGCTGGAGGCCGCGCTGGCGGCGCCCGGCTACCACGTCGTCTGGGGTGTCTCCGACAACGCCCGCCGCTGGTGGTCGCTGGACGAGGCCAGGGCCATCGGCTACGTCTCGCAGGACGACTCGGAGCCCCAGGCCGCGGCCCTGATCGCCGAGCAGGGCGAGCCCGACCTGAGTGAGCCGCTGCACCACCGGGCGGGCGGCGTCTTCACGCTCAAGGAGCTGGGAGGTGCCTGGTAGCAGTCAGTGCAACCGGTTGTAGTCAGTGCAGAATTTTAGATCAGGGCTGGTTGTGTGGATACGGCGGTGAGCTGGGAAAATGAAGATCGCGATATATCGGTAACGTCTGTATAGCGCATGCAAAGGGTTGACGAAACTTTTGCCGCACCTATAGGAAGGCGCTATCCGATCCCGCCGTGCCGGTTAGGCCGTGGAATGAGGGATGCATGCTTCCCGATTCAATCTCCGTGACTCCGGTCCGCCCATCCGTGACTCGGGAGAGAAGTTGAGCACCAGGTACGCCTTCGTCGGACTCGGCCACCGCGCTCAGATGTACGTCGACGCCCTGCTGGGCGGCTGGCGGGACACCGGGACGATCGTCGGCCTCTGCGACACCAACCAGACCCGTATGGACTACTACGCCGAGCGCATCGGCGGCGAGGTGCCGTGCTTCCACCCCGACGAGTTCGGCAAGCTGCTGGAGTCGGCCGACGCGGTCGTGGTCTGCACGGTGGACGCGACGCACGCCCGCTACGTCTGCGCCGCCCTCGACGCGGGCCTCGACGTCATCGTGGAGAAGCCGCTCACCGTGGACGCCGAAGGCTGCGCGGCCATCGCCGCCGCCGCCGAGCGCAACCCGGGCAAGCTGGTGGTGACCTTCAACTACCGCTACTCGCCGCGCAACTCGGCGGTGAAGCGGCTGATCAGCGCGGGCGAGATCGGCCAGGTCACCTCGGTCCACTTCGAGTGGGCGCTCGACACGATCCACGGCGCCGACTACTTCCGCCGCTGGCACCGCGACCGGGCCCGCTCGGGCGGGCTGCTCGTGCACAAGTCCACCCATCACTTCGACCTGGTCAACTGGTGGCTCGGCGCGGCGCCCGAACTCGTCTTCGCCCAGACCGACCTGCGCTTCTACGGCCAGGCCCTGCCCAGGGGCCCGCGTCCCGTACGGGGCCAGGGCGCGCCCGGCCTGGGCACCGACCCCTTCATCCTGGACATCTCCGCCGATCCGCGGCTCAAGCGCCTCTACCTGGACGCCGAGCACGAGGACGGCTACCTTCGCGACCAGGACGTCTTCGGGCCGGGCGTGACGATCGACGACAACATGTCGGTCCTGGTCCGCTACGCGAACCGGGCCATGCTCACCTACTCGCTCACCGCGCACGCCCCCTCCGAGGGGTACCGCGTCGTCTTCAACGGCACGGCCGGGCGGATCGAGCTGGAGGTCTGCGAGCGGGCCTGGACACCGCCGCACGCCGCGATCGACCCGAGCGCAGCCGCCAGGAAGCACGCGGCGGGAGCCTGGGAGCGGCTCACCCTGCACCGGCACTGGCAGGAGCGCGAGGAGATCCCGATAGAGCAGGGGGAGGGCGGGCACGGCGGCGGCGACCGGCTGCTGCTGAACGACGTCTTCCGAGGGCCGGGCGACGACCCGCTCGGCCGCCCGGCCGGGTACCGCGACGGCATCCGCAGTGTGCTCGTCGGGGTCGCGGCCACCCGCTCGGCCGCCTCGGGCCGCGCCGTCCGCCTGGCCGACGACGGCACCCGCCTCGCCGATGCCTGAGCTGCGCGTCCGCCGACGTCGGTTCCGTCTCCACCGAGGCGACCGCGCCGCGCTCCTCGGCCCCGGCCACGGCCGGCGCGGTGGCGACGGGCGTGCGCGAACGATCTCCGGCGTGCCGAGCCCTTCGAGATCTTCGGGCGCGACCGGCTGGACGTCGCAGACGCCCGCCAGCTCCACCACGTGGCTGAGCCGGCGCAGCCGGTTCAGGTACTGGGAGCCGTAACCGTGCGCTTCGCCAGTACGACACGCATGTTCACCTCCAGCGGAGCCCGAGGCCCCGGTGCTCGCCGACGTGCACTTCCCCGCCGCTGACCCGCACCGGGTACGGCTCGGCCAGCAGCCCGAGCGCGGCGAACGAGGCGTCCTCGACCTCCTCGGCCATGCACGACAGCGGCAGCGCGAGCGCCAGCTGCGACGACAGGTCGGGCAGCAGGTGCGGGTAGACCGGCACGTCGAAGGCGCGGGCCAGCTCGGCGATCCGCAGGAACGGGGTGATCCCGCCCACCCTGACCACGTTGGGCTGGACGATGTCGCAGGCCCCGGCCGTCAGCAGGTCGCGGAAGCCGTAGACGGTGTAGACGTTCTCGCCCACCGCGATGGGCACGTCCACGGAGCGGCGCAGCTCGACGTGGGCGGCGACGTCGTCGGCGGGCAGCGGCTCCTCCAGCCAGTGCAGCCCGTACGGGGCCAGCGCCGCCACGGCGCGGCGGGCGCGGTGCAGGTCCCAGCGCTGGTTGGCGTCGACCATCAGGAGCGTGTCAGGCCCGATCACCTCGCGGACCGCGGCCACCCGCTCGACGTCCTCGCGCAGGTCCGGCCTGCCGACCTTCATCTTGACCGCCGGGTAGCCCGCGGCCTTCCACCGCTCGGCCTGGGCGACCAGCTCCTCCAGCGAGTAGTGCAGGTTCACGCCGCTGCCGTACACCGGGACGGTGTCCCTGCGCCTGCCCAGCACCTCGACCAGGCCGCGCTCGCCGCAGCGCAGGTCCCATAGCGCCAGGTCCAGCCCTGCCAGCGCGACCGTGGTGACGCCGCCGGGGCCGGCCTCGCGCAGGTGCCGCCAGAGCCGGTCCCACACCACCTCGGGGTGCGGGTCCAGGCCGACGGCGGCCTCGCGGATGTCGTGCTCCAGCAGGGCCTGCACGGCCCGCGCCCCGATCTGGGGCGTCCAGGAGAAGCCGGTGCCGGTGCGGCCGTCGTCCAGCGTGACCTCGACGACCAGGACGTGGTTGGCGGGCACGTCGGGCCCCCACGGGCGGGGCAGCGCGGCCGTGTGAGCGCTCACCCGGAGGTCACGAATCATGGGAACCCGCCAGCGAGCGGCCGTGCCTGATGAGCGCGTCCAGCTCGGCCACGTGCTCCGGGATGGCGTCGACCAGCGGTGGCCGCAGTCCGAGCCCGCGGCTGACATGCTCGGCCAGCACGTCCTCGGCCAGGCCCCCGGCCTTGTCGAACGGGGTGATGGGGGAGAAGAGGACTCCGGTGAGATTCATCAGATCTCCAGTTCGGTACGCCAGCTGCGTTTGGGCGTCCAGCCGAGCATCCGCTGGGCCTTGGCCGAGGTGAAGGCGGGGGAGGTGCCGGTGAGGTTCGAGGCGGTCGCGGCGGTTTCCGGGATGACCTGGGGGAGCAGCTCGGCCAGCGGCCGGCGGGCCAGCGCGTCGGCGGCGCCCGCGAAGAACACCTCGCCGCCGGGCAGCTCGGGGAGCCGTTGGAGGAGGACCGCGATCAGGTCGGAGGCGTCTCTGGCGTCGATGTAGTTGAACAGCGAGACACCGGCGATCTCCGGCCGGTCCAGCCGTTCCGCGATGGTGTGCCCCGACTGGGTCGGCGCGCCCGCCCACTCCTCGGGAGCCACCACGAAGCACGGCCGCACCGCCGCGAACCGGGTGGCGGTGGCTCCGCGCGCGAACGCCGCCATCGTCTGCTCGGCCACGAGCTTGGACAGGCTGTAGGCGTTCCACGGCGCGGCCGGGTGCTCCTCGTCGATCGGCAGGTAGCTGGGGGTCCAGCCGTCGGGCGCGCCGTAGCCGATGACGGTGGGGCTGCTGGCCACCACCACTCCGCCGACGCCGGTGTTGCCCGCCGCCTCGCACACGTTGAAGGCGAGCTGCGTGTTGGTGCGGAAGGTCACGCCGTCGGTGCGGCTGAACGGGGTCGCGATCGCCGCCAGGTGGACCACGGCATCGGGACGGAAGCGCGCCATGACGTCGTAGGCCTCGCCCAGGTCCGTCAGATCGGCGGGCAGCGCCACCGCGGCCTCGGCGGGGGTGCCCGGCACGACGTCGATGCCGATCACCTCGTGGCCGGCGTGCGCCAGCGCGGTGACCACGCTGCGCCCGAGCCTGCCGGCGCTTCCCGTCACCAATGTTCGTGTCATCGGATGTTCATCTCCCGGAGGGTCGGATGCAGCAACCGGTTGCAGGAAGTATCCCGACAGTGCTCAGGGAGAGTCAAGCGGGCCGCCGTCTCGTCCCGGACCCCCTCTACGCACAGGGAACGCGGATCCGCGATGATGGAGGGAGGTCCCGCCGACGGCGGGGAAAGGTTTGACAGCAATACAAACGATTGCACTAAAGTACAGTCAGATGGTCGGAGGAGGCCCAGCGTGGCGGTGACGATTCGCGACGTGGCGGCGGCGTCTGGAGTGCATGTCTCCACGGTGTCGCGCGCGTTCTCCGCGCCCCATCTCGTCAACCCGGAGACCCGCACCCGCGTGCTCGCCGTCGCCGAGGACCTCGGCTACCGGCCCAACCGCGCCGCGCGGGCGCTCACCACGGGCCGCACGCAGAACATCGGCCTCATCGTGGCCGACATCGCCAACCCCTTCTTCCCGCCGCTCATCAAGGCGGCCCAGGCCCAGGCCAGGCTCCGCGACTACCACGTGTTCGTGGCCGACACCGACGAGGACCCGCAGGTCGAGGAGGACCTGATCCAGACCCTCAGCAAGCAGGTCGACGGCGTGCTGCTGTGCTCACCCCGCCTGACGAACAGGACGATCGAGCGGCTGAGCAAGGAGGTCCCGTTCGTCGTGGTGAACCGCCGGGTGAAGGGGATGCCGACCGTGCTCATGGACGCCGGCAGGGGGGCCAGGCTCGCGGTGGAGCACCTCATCGGGCTCGGCCACCGCCGGATCGCGCTGGTGACCGGCCCGAGCGGGTCGTGGACCAGCAAGGAGATGCAGGAGGCGGCGGCCGCGATGGCCGAGGTCGACGTCGTCTTCCTCGGCCCCAACCCGCCGACCGAGCGGGGCGGCCTGGCCGCGGCCACCGACGTGATCGCCTCCGGGGTGACGGGCGTGCTCGCCTACAACGACCTGGTGGCCATCGGCGTCATCGAGGGGCTCGTGGAGCGGGGCGTGTCGGTGCCCGGCCACGTCAGCGTGATCGGCGTCGACGACATCGTGTCGGGGCAGCTGAGCCGTCCGAAGCTGACCACCATCGCCATGCCGACCGCGGCCGCCGGGCGCATCGCCGTCGACATGCTGCTCCAGTCGGTCGACTCCGGGGCCACCACCGGCGTCACCATGCTCGAGACCAGCCTGATCGTCCGCGAGTCCACCGGAAGGGCGCATACATGATCTTCGGAACGCTGCCGTCGGGGGAGACCGTCGAGCGGGTGGAGCTGGCGTCGGGGCCTCTGCGCGCGTCCGTCCTCAGCTACGGCGCCGTCCTGCAGTCGCTGGAGGTGTCGGGCGTCGACGTGGTGCTCGGGCTGCCCACCCTCGACGACTACCTGACCCGCAGCCGGTACTTCGGCGCGGTCGTCGGCAGGTACGGCAACCGCATCGCGGGCGGCCGCTTCACCCTCGACGGCGTCGAGTACCGGCTGCCCGTCAACAACGCCCCCAACAGCCTGCACGGCGGTGTCCAGGGCTTCGACAAGAAGGTCTGGACGATCACCGGCCGCACCGCCGACTCCGTGACACTCACCCTGGTCAGCCCCGACGGCGACCAGGGTTACCCGGGCACGCTGACCGCGTCCGTCACCTACACGCTGACCGGCGACGCGATCCGCCTGGACTACGCGGCCGAGACCGACGCGCCGACCGTCGTCAACCTGACCAACCACTCCTACTTCAACCTCGCGGGCGGCGGCGACGTGCTCAGTCACGTGGTCGAGATCGCCGCGGAGCGCTATCTGCCCGTCGACGACGGCAAGATCCCCACCGGGGAGGCGGCCCCGGTCAAGGGCACCCCGTTCGACTTCACCTCGCCGCACGCCGTCGGCGCCAGGGCCGGGGGCGCCTACGACCACTGTTACGTCCTCGACGGCGGCGTCCGCGTCACCGAGCCCGGGTCCGGCCTGGTCATGGAGGTCACCACCACGGAGCCGGGCGTGCAGTTCTACGCGGGCGGCATGCTCGACGGCGAGGCCACCCCGTACGGCCCGCACGCCGGGCTCTGCCTGGAGACCCAGCACTTCCCCGACTCGCCCAACCAGCCCCACTTCCCCAGTACCGTGCTCAGGCCGGGCGAGCGGCGCACCTCCAGCACCACCTATCGCTTCACCGGCCATCGCTTCACCGGCTGATCGCCCGGCGAGCCTCCATGCGTTCGGGGGTGCCTCCGCCGTACCTTTGGCATCATGGCCACCCGTCCGCCGAAAAGCGCATCAAAGGGGCCGGCGAAGCGGTCGGCCTCGTCCCGCTCGACCCCCGCCAAGCGCGCTACCGCATCGCAGGGGCGAACGTCGCAGGGACGATCGGGGGCCAGCAGGTCCGCGTCGGCGCGTAAGTCGAACATGACCCACCCGGACCCGATCACCTGGGTCTTCACGATGATCGGCAAGCTGGTCGTCGGGCTGTGGATGCTGCTCGCCAACGGCATCGGCAGCACCGCCCGCGCGCTGGGCAAGAACGCCCGCGAGCTCGACCCCGCGCACCGGCGCGACGGGGTGGGGCTGGCGGTGCTCGCGGGTGCGATCGTGGTCGCCGCGATGACCTGGCGCGACGCCAGATCCGGGGTCTCACAGGTGGTCAACACCGTCGTGCACGGCGTGTTCGGCTCGCTGGCATGGGCGCTGCCGCTGCTGCTCGGCCTGCTCGCCTGGCGCTACCTGCGCCACCCCGACCAGAACGCCGACACCGGGCGGATGGTGATCGGCTGGAGCGCGCTGCTCGTCGGCGTGCTCGGCGTCATCCACGTCGCCAACGACACGCCCTACCCGGCGGGTGGCGGCAACAACACCATGGACAGGGTGTCGCAGGCGGGCGGCATCGTCGGGTTCGTCGTGTCGGCGCCGCCGATGAGCATCCTGCCGCCGTGGATCACGATCCCGCTGCTGCTGATCCTGTCCGGGTTCGGCGTGCTGGTGATCACGGCCACGCCCGTCCACCGGATCCCCGAACGGCTGGCCGAGCTCAGGCACATGCTGTTCGAGCGGCACGCCCCCGCCGCCGAGCCCCGGGCGCAGCCGAAGAAGCGGGTCAGGGGCAAGAAGTCGGAGGAGGGCGGCGACTCCGTCAAGCCGTACGACACGCCGGTCATCTCGGAGGACGAGAAGGAGAAGCGGGAGCACTCGCCGGAGATCGTGCCGGGGCTGGTCGACGGCGAGGAGGAGCCCGCGGTCCCGGCCCCCGCCAAGAGGCCGGAGCCGCCCGAGCCGACGCCCGCGCCGCGCAAGGTCGAGCAGCTCGTGCTGTCGCCGCAGGCCGGGCCCTACCATCTGCCGGACCTGCAGTTCCTCAAGCCGGGAACGGCGCCCAAGCCGCAGACCAAGGCCAACACCACCGTGGTCAACGCGCTGACGAGCGTGCTGGAGCAGTTCACGATCGACGCCCAGGTGATCGGGTTCACGCGCGGGCCGACCGTGACGCGGTACGAGATCGAGCTGGGGCCCGCGGTGAAGGTGGAGAAGGTCACCGCCCTCACCAAGAACATCGCCTACGCCGTCAAATCCGCAGATGTCAGGATTTTGTCGCCTATTCCTGGCAAGTCGGCGATCGGGGTGGAGATCCCGAACGCGGACAAGGACCTGGTCGCGCTCGGCGACGTGCTCAGGGCCCAGGTGGCCCAGGCCGACCAGCACCCGATGATCGTGGGGCTGGGCAAGGACGTCGAGGGCCGCACGATCGTGGCCAACCTGGCCAAGATGCCGCACCTGCTGATCGCGGGCGCCACCGGCGCCGGCAAGTCGGTCTGCGTCAACGGCCTGATCACCTCGATCCTCATGCGGTCCACGCCCGACGAGGTGCGCATGGTCCTGGTCGACCCCAAACGTGTGGAGCTGTCGGTCTACGAGGGCATCCCTCACCTGATCACGCCCATCATCACCAACCCCAAGAAGGCCGCGGAGGCCCTCGAATGGGTGGTGGGCGAGATGGACCGCCGCTACGACGACCTCGCGGCCAGCGGCTTCCGCCACGTGGACGAGTTCAACAAGGCCGTGCGGGCGGGCAAGCTCCAGCCCCCGCCCGGCAGCGAGCGGGTCTACCGGCCCTACCCGTACCTGCTGGTGATCGTCGATGAGCTGGCCGACCTGATGATGGTCGCCCCGCGCGACGTCGAGGACTCCATCGTCCGCATCACCCAGCTCGCCCGCGCCGCGGGCATCCACCTCGTCATCGCCACCCAGCGGCCCAGCGTGGACGTCGTCACCGGCCTGATCAAGGCCAACGTGCCGTCCAGGCTGGCGTTCGCGGTCTCCTCGCTCACCGACTCCCGGGTCATCCTCGACCAGCCCGGTGCCGACAAGCTGGTCGGCCAGGGCGACGCGCTGTTCCTGCCGATGGGCGCCAGCAAGCCCATCCGCATCCAGAACGCGTTCGTCTCGGAGAAGGAGATCACCGAGATCGTCACGCACTGCAAGGCGCAGATGCAGGCCGAGTACCGCGACGACGTGGCCGCCGCACCCGTCAAGCGGGAGATCGACGAGGACATCGGCGACGACCTCGACCTGGTCATCCAGGCGGCCGAGCTGATCGTGACGACCCAGTTCGGCTCGACCTCGATGCTCCAGCGCAAGCTCCGCGTCGGCTTCGCCAAGGCCGGGCGGCTGATGGACCTGCTGGAGAGCCGGAACGTGGTCGGCCCGAGCGAGGGTTCCAAGGCGCGCGAGGTGCTGGTGAAACCCGATGATCTGCCCGGATTGCTGGCCGACTTGCGTGGCGAATGACCCCGATGCATCCCCGCCAGATGATTACTGATTGAATATGGAGTATTACGCATCGTCGGGGGGCGGGAGGCGTTGGTCATGCCAGAACAGAGCATCGGGGCCACGCTGGCGGAAGCCAGGCAGAACGCGGGGATGACGGTCGCGCAGCTCAGCGAGATCACCCGGATCCGCGAGGCGATCATCTACGCGATCGAGCGCGAGGACTACACCCAGTGCGAGGACGACTTCTACCGGCGGGGGCACGTCAAGGCCCTCGCCAAGGCCGTCGGTCTGGATCCCGAGGCCACTGTTCACCAGTACGACCAGGAGCACGGCGGCGGGCCCCCGCCGATCAGGGCCGCGGCGGTGTTCCAGGCCGACCGCAAGATCAGGCTGCGCGAGAAGCGCGGGCCCAACTGGACTCTCGCGCTCGGCGTCGCGCTGGCCATCGTGGTGGTGTTCGGCGTGGTCAGGGTGATGGGCGGGCCTGACGAGGTCCAGACGGCCGACACCAAGCCGATCCCCGGGGGCCAGAAGGTGCCGCCCGCGCCCGTCAGCAAGCCGAAGGCCAAGCCGAAGGCGCCTGCCGGGGTGCTGGTGCTCAAGGTCAAGGCCAAGCGGACGTCGTACCTCGACATCCAGGACGCCGAGGGCCACAAGCTCTTCTCCGGGATGCTGCAGGCGGGCCAGACCTCTACGTGGCGATCCACGTCGGCGGTGAATATGCTCATCGGCGACGCGAGTGCCATATCGCTGCAGGTCAACGGTAAGAACGTGGGCAAGCTAGGCGACCGTGGCGAGACCGTTCGCCGCTCGTTCCGGCCTTCGGCGCCACATCCTGGGTAGGCCGTGCATAGGGAGTGGCCAACTCCCGATACCGTAGTGTTCACCATGTCATCCCGCCGAACCGCATCGCTGATCACCCTGGGCTGCGCGCGCAACGAGGTCGACTCCGAGGAGCTGGCCGCGCGACTTGAGGCTGCCGGCTGGCAGCTTGCTGACGACGACCCCGACGTCGTCGTCGTCAACACGTGTGGCTTCATCGACTCGGCGAAGAAAGACTCCATCGACACGCTGCTGGCCGCGGCCGACTCCGGGGCCAAGGTGGTCGCCGCGGGTTGCATGGCCGAGCGCTACGGCAACGAACTCGCCGAGGCGCTGCCAGAGGCCAGTGCGGTCATCTCCTTCGACGACTACGCCGAGATCGGCGGGCGCCTCGACGACGTGCTCGCGGGGCGGCCGCTCAAGCCGCACACGCCGCGCGACCGCCGCACCCTGCTACCCATCTCGCCGGTGGAGCGTGCCAGCGCGGCCAGGTCCGCCATCCCCGGCCACGGCGACCTGCCCGAGGGGCTGGCGCCCGCCAGCGGCCCGCGCGTGCTGCGCAAGCGGCTCGACGAGAGCCCGGTGGCCTCGCTCAAGCTGGCCTCAGGGTGCGACCGGCGCTGCACGTTCTGCGCCATCCCGGCCTTCCGCGGCGCCTACGTCTCGCGGCAGCCGGCCGAGCTGCTGGCCGAGGCCGACTGGCTGGCCCACCGCGGGGTCCGCGAGCTGGTCCTGGTGAGCGAGAACTCCACCTCCTACGGCAAGGATCTCGGCGACCTGCGGGCGCTGGAGAAGCTGCTGCCGCAGCTCGCCGCCGTCGAGGGCATCGACCGCGTCCGGGTGAGCTACCTGCAGCCCGCCGAGCTGCGGCCGGGCCTGATCGACGTGATCGCGGGCACCGAGGGCATCGCGCCCTACTTCGACCTGTCGTTCCAGCACGCCAGCGGCTCGGTGCTGCGCCGGATGCGCCGTTTCGGCGACCCCGAGCGCTTCCTCGGGCTGCTCGAGACCGTCCGCGAGCGCGCCCCTGAGGCGGGTGTGCGCTCCAACTTCATCGTCGGCTTCCCCGGCGAGACCGACGAGGAGTTCGGCGAGCTGGTCGGCTTCCTGGAGCGGGCCAGGCTCGACGTGATCGGCGTGTTCGGCTACTCCGACGAGGACGGCACCGAGGCGGCCGGCTTCGACGGCAAGCTCGGCCAGGAGGTCATCGACGAGCGGGTGCGCATCCTGACCGAGCTGGCGGAGGAGCTGACCGCGCAGCGCGCCGAGGAGCGCATCGGCACCGAAGTCGACGTGCTCATCGACGACGACCTCGGCGACGGCGGCTACGAGGGCAGGGCCGCCCATCAGGGGCCCGAGGTCGACGGGTCCGTCACAGTCCAGGGCATCGGCCTGGTCAGAGGGCAGATCGTGCGTGCGGTGGTGGTCGACGCCGAGGGGGTTGACCTGATCGCGCGCATCAAGGCCGGTCCATGACCAAGGACGAGCGCCGGGTGGTGAGCCCGTGGAACATCGCCAACGTCCTCACGGTCATCCGGTTGGCGCTCGTCCCGTTCTTCGTCTTCTGCCTCTTCCTGCCCGGCACCGGCTGGCGTCTGGCCGCGCTGGGGGTGTTCGCGGTGGCCTCGTTCACCGACCACCTCGACGGCGAGCTGGCCAGGCGGTACGGGCTGATCACCGACTTCGGGAAGATCGCGGACCCGATCGCCGACAAGGCGCTGACCGGCGCGGCGCTGGTGTGCCTGTCGATCCTGGACGAGCTGCCGTGGTGGGTCACGGCCGTGATCCTGGGCCGTGAGCTGGGCATCACGCTGCTCAGGTTGATGCTGATCAGGCGGGCCGTGATCCCGGCCAGCTACGGCGGGAAGGTCAAGACGGTCCTGCAGATCGCCGCGATCGTCCTGTACATCGTTCCCTGGGTCCCTGACGTGGTCCGCTGGGTGGTGATGGGCGCGGCCGTGGTCGTCACCGTCGTCACGGGCGGCGACTACGTGGTTCGCGCGATCAAGTTGCGCAGGGTGGCCAGGCGAGCACGCGGGGAGTGATTCATGGTCGGGGCGGCGGAGGTGCTCTCCCTGCTGGTGCGGCAGGCCGCGACGGTGGCCGTCGCCGAGTCGCTGACCGGCGGGCTCCTCGGGGCCAGGTTCACGTCGGTCTCCGGCGCGTCCAAGGCGTTCAGGGGCGGGGTGATCTCCTACGCCACCGATCTGAAGCACGCGCTGCTGGACGTCCCCGAGGATCTGCTGCGGCGTGAGGGGGCCGTGCACCCAGATGTGGCGGCGGCGATGGCCAGCGGGGTCGCACGGCTCTGTGAGGCCACGTACGGGCTCGCGGTGACCGGGGTCGCGGGGCCCGAGCCGCAGGACGGCAAGCCCGTGGGAACCGTCCATCTGGCCGTCAGCGGGCCTGGCGGGCAGATCTGGCGGAAACAGCTGAGCCTTGAGGGGTCGCGTGAACGTATCCGGGTAGAGACGGTGGACGAGGCGGTTGATCTCCTAGCAGGTGTGCTCAAGTCGAACACGAGGGAACATTCCGGGTGATTACTGTGTTACGTCCCCAGCGAACAAGCGATGCACGGTCTGACGCGGTGTCGGTGGATACGGGTACGGTGGAGCTGTGAGTGAGGTCCGTGAGCCATCCGCAAGCAGTCAGCGCCCGGCAGGCGGGCCTACTGAGTCACGTAACGAACCACGAGCGGCAGGCCAGGGGCTGCGAGCCCCGGTGATGACGGCGAGGAGTATGTACGAAGCGAAGAAGAAGGATGGGCGGCACGATCCGATCGCGCGAGGCGTGGTGAAAGCATCCGCGCCGGGGAGGGAGCGACAGATGATTCTGCTGCGTCAGCTGCTCGGCGATGTGCTGAGGCGGTTGCGAGTGCGGCAGGGACGCACACTTCGTGAGGTGTCCACGCTAGCCCGTGTCTCGCTCGGCTACCTGTCCGAGGTCGAGCGCGGTCAGAAGGAGGCGTCCTCCGAGCTGCTCTCGTCGATCTGTGGCGCTCTCGGGGTGCCGCTGTCGCAGGTGCTGCGTGAGGTCTCCGACCAGTTCGCGCTGGCCGAACTCCAGGCCGCGCCCGTGCTCGCCGACGTCCCCGAACACGAGCGGCTGCCCCTTGCCGAGTCGGTTTCCGGGTCGATCTCCGACTCGGTGTTCCCCGAAGTCAAGGACATGGTGGCTGCCTAACCAGGCTGGCAGCCGCCGCACCACAGGATCAGCCGTTCCTGTGACTGCGCCCCCATCTCCCCACGGCTGATGCGCGTGCCGCATCTGCGACAGGGCCTGCCCGCCCTGCCGTAGACCCACGTCTGGTTCGCCGGACGGCGGTCGCCTGTGGTCACCGTGCCCGCATGGCTCTTGTTCGCCTCCAGCAGCCGGTGCGCCAGCGTGACGAGCGCGCCCAGATCCTCGACGTCCCCCACCCGCCGCCACGGCCAGACGCCGCGCAGGAAGAGCGTCTCGGCTCGGTAGATCGTGCCGATCCCGGCCAGGTTGCGCTGGTCGAGCAGGGCCTCCCCGATCGTCTGGTCAGGCGCCTGGCGCAGCCGCCGCACGGCCTCGTCCGGATCCCAGTCAGGGCCCAGCAGGTCGGGCCCCAGATGCCCCACCAACTGCTGCTCCTCTGACGTCGCCACCACGTCCACCATCCCGAGCCTGACGCCCACGGCCTGCCACTGCCGGCAGGCCAGGATCAGCCGCACCTGGTCGCCGGGCGGTGGCCGCCGCCCGGCCGGCATGATCCGCCAGCTTCCGTCCATGCGTAGGTGCGTGTGCACGGTCACCCCGCCCTCGACCCTGGTGAGCAGGTGCTTGCCACGCGACACGGTCGTCAGGACCTCGCGCCCGCTCAGGTCGGTCGTGGCGTAGCGGGGGACGCGGAAGTCCGAGCGGGTCAGAACCTGGCCGTCCAGGGCCCCGCGCAGCCTCGCGGCCGTGCGGTGGACGGCGTCTCCCTCGGGCATGCCACCCAGTCTAGGAAGCGGTGTCCACCCACGCGTCGACCCACGCGTCGACCAGGGACGTCAGCTGGTCGAGGGCCTCCTCCGCCCTCGCGCGGCCGCCGGTGACGGGCACGTCGATCTGCCGGCGCAGGGCGCTGGTCGCGGGGCGTCGCCGGGTCAGTCCCAGGCGGCGGGGTCAGCGGCGAGTTGGCGGACGCGTTCGGGAAGCGAGCCGCTGGCCACCTGTTCGAGCGTGACCTCTTCCAGGATCGCCCGCTCGGTGGCCCGCAGCGCGATCCACACCTGCTGCAGGGACTCGGCGGGCCCCCGGTAGCCGACGTGTTCGGGCCGCTCGCCGCGGACGTTGGCCAGCGGGCCGTCGACCGCCCTGATCACGTCGGCGAGCGAGATCTCCCCGGCGGGCCTGGCCAGCACGTATCCCCCCTCGGGGCCGCGCTGGCCGCGTACGAGACCGGCCCGGCGCATCTGGAGCAGGATGTTCTCCAGGTACTTGGGCGGCATGTCCTGCTCCTTGGCGAGTTCGCCCACGGTGGTCGGGCCGGCACCTGCTGCGGCGAGTTCGGCGGCGGCACGGAGGGCGTAGTCGACACGAGCGGATAGGCGCATGTTGTCGATTATCCCTCCTGGTCAACACTGGTTAGTCGCGAGGTCGCCCGAACCGGCCGCCGGTCCGCGGTCTCCGGGTGCGTGAACAGCGTCCTCATCGACCGGGGGAAGCCACCCGGCTCCGAGATGATCATGAGATGTCCTCGTGTTCACCTGCGCTGATGAGCGCGGGTCAGAGCGCTAAACTTCCAACAACCTTTTCGATATGACGGTGGGATTCAGCGTGGAGCGACGCCCTGGTGTGCCCAGACTGCTCAGGGAGATCAACGACCGGGCCGCACTGGAGTTGCTCCTGGCCACCGGGCCCATGACCCGGGGCCAGATCGGCGACCTGACCGGGCTGTCCAAGGTCACCGCCTCGCAGACGCTGGCCAGGCTCGAGGAGCGCGGGCTGGTCGAGGTCGTCGGCGCGCAGGCCGGCGGGCGCGGCCCGAACGCGGCCCTCTACTCCGTGATCCCGTCCAGCGGGTATGTGGCGGGCCTGGAGGTGGGGCCCGAGCTGATCTCCACGGTGGTCGCCGACATCCACGGGCGCACGATCGCCGAGGTGAGCGTCGAACCCAACGGCCACGACGACCCGGTCGCGGTCGTCCACGGCGCGATCGTGAAGGCGTGCCGCAGCGCCAGGGTCGGCCTCGGCAAGCTGCGCGGCGTGGTCATCGGCACCCCCGGCGTGGTCGACCCGCGCAGCGGCGACGTGCGGTTCTCCTTCGACCTGCCCGGCTGGCACGAGGGCATCCACGAGGCGCTGGCGGGCGATCTCAAGCGCGAGGTGACGATCGAGAACGACGTGAACCTGGCCGCCATCGCCGAGCGCGCCGACGGGGCCGCCAAGGGGCTCGACGACTTCGTGCTGCTGTGGTCCAGCCGCGGCCTGGGCATGGCCGTGGTGCTCGGCGGCAAGCTGCACCGGGGGCGCTCGGGCAGCGCGGGCGAGATCGGCTACCTGCCCGTGCCCGGCGTTCCCTTGCCCGAAGACATCCGCACCCTGCCGGGGCGGCTGCCGTCGCTGGCGGGCGGCCTGCAGTCGCTGGTCAGCGCCGAGGCGGTGGCCGAGCTGGCGAGGGGGTACGGCTTCGCGGCCGAGAGCGCCGGGGAGTGCGTGCGGGTCGCGGTGGCGGCGGGAGCTGGGGGCGAGCCACTGCTGGACGAGATCGCCCACCGGCTGGCGCTGGGCGTCGCCTCGGTGTGCGTGATCCTCGACCCCGGCCTGGTGGTGCTGGGCGGGGAGGTGGGCCACGCGGGCGGCGACGCGCTGACGTCCCGGGTCGAGGAGGCCGTGGCCCGGATCTGCCCGGTCCGTCCCACGGTCGTCACGACCGCGGTCAGCGCCCCGAACCCGGTGCTGCGCGGCGCCGTCCTCGCCGCGCTGGAGCAGGCCAGGGAGGAACTTCTCAGGCAGTGAGAAGTTCGACGGCGGCCTGGGCGTTGGCCCTGGCCGCGCCGTACGTGGCGATGTAGGCGGCGCTGCCGGGACGCCACACGGGCAGCCCCATCTCGATGACCGTGGTGTCCGGACGCGCTGCCACCAGGGCCGAGACCAGGGCGCGCCCGGCCTCGTGCCGGTGCGCGTCCTTGACCACCACGACCAGCGACCGGTCCCTGGCCTTGGCCAGCAGGCCGGGCACGTCCGCGCCGGTGGGCTCGACCCGGAGGATCTCAGCGTCGGGCAGCCAGGGGCCGACCCCCCACGGCACGTCGCCGACGGCGATCGTCGGCGGTGTGTCCACCTCGATCACCACCGGCTCCACCAGCGGCGCCGGCGCTCCGGTGAGCCGGACGGCGCGGCGCGCGGCGTGCAGGCCGACCCCGTTCTGCTCGGCGGCGGTCCCGCCCGGCGCGCCGAACCACGCGCGCAGCGCCTCCAGCCTGGACGCGGCCTCCTCCAGCCGGGACAGCGGCAGGCGCCCGTCCCGCACCGCGGTCACGATCTCCGCGATGATGTGCCGCACGTCGTCGTAGGTCGGCTGCGGGCCCAGGCAGATCAGGTCGGTCCCGGCGGCCAGCGACAGCACGGCGCCCCCGGCGAGCCCCACGCCCTCGCTGATGGCGTGCATGTCGAGGGCGTCGCTGACCACCACGCCCTCGTAGCCGAGCTCGCCCTTGAGCAGCCCGGTCAGCGCCGCGCCGGACAGCGTGGCGGGCGTGTCGCCGGTCAGCGCGGGCACCGACACGTGCGCCGTCATGATCGACCTGGCTCCCGCCGCGATGGCGGCCCGAAACGGCGCCAACTCGCGCGAGCGCAGGACGTCCAGGGAGACGTCCACGACCGGGATGGCCAGGTGCGAGTCGACGCGGGTGGCCCCGTGACCGGGGAAGTGCTTGACGCAGGCGGCCACGTTCACCGACTGCAGGCCTGTCACCGCGGCGACCGTGTGCCTGGCGACCAGGTCCGGCTCGTCGCCGAACGACCTGGTGCCGATCACCGGGTTGTCGGCCTCGGTGTTGACGTCGGCGTCCGGCGCCATGTCCAGGTTGACGCCGCACGCGGCCAGCTCCGAGCCGATCGCCCGGTACACCCGGCGGGTCAGCTCGACGTCGTCCACCGCGCCGAGCGCGGCGTTGCCCGGGTACGGGCTGCCGACGTGGTAGGCCAGCCGCGTGACGTCGCCGCCCTCCTCGTCCAGCGAGACGACGGGCTCGCCCGCGCTCCTCAGCGAGGACGTGAGGGACCGCAACCGGTCCGGGTCGGCGACGTTGAACCCGAAGAGCGTCACGCCTCCCAGGCCCTGTTCCAGCTCGCGCAGCACCCACGCGGGCGCCTCGGTTCCCTGGAAGGCGACGAGCAGCGTGCCGGCCGCGAGGCGGCGCAGCCCCCGATCACTCTGACTCATGGCTCCTCATGTGACGTGCGTTCTCAGCCCTTCACGGCCCCGGCCACCAGGCCGGAGACCATGCGGCGCTGTACCAGCAGGAAGAAGATGACGACCGGGAGGGTCATCAGCGTGGAGCTGGCCATGATCGCGCCCCAGTCCGTGCCGCGCTGCCCGAAGAAGTACTGCAGGGCCACGGGCATGGTGTAACCGGACGAGTCGCTCATCAGGACCAGTGCGAAGATCAGCTCGTTCCAGGCGGTGATGAAGGAGAAGATGCTGGTCGCCACCAGGCCGGGCGCGACCAGCGGGAACAGCACCTTCCAGAACGTGGCGAAGCGCCCGGCGCCGTCGATCCACGCCGCCTCCTCCAGCGACCTCGGCACGGCGGCGACGAACGTGCGCAGCATCCAGATGCCGAACGGCAGCGTGAGGCCGACGTTGACGACGATCAGGCCGAGCAGCTGGTCGTACAGGCCGAGCCGCTTGACGCTGAGGAACAGCGGGATGAGCAGCGCCTCCGACGGGATCATCTGCACGATGAGCAGCAGGATCAGGAACGTGTTGCGCCCCTTGAACCTGAAGCGGGCCACCGCGGTGGCCGCCAGCAGCGAGAACACCGCTCCGACGAGCACCGTGCCGAGCGCCACGATCGCGCTGTTGCGCATGTACAGCCAGATCGAGTGCCCCGCCACGCCCTCGGTCAGCACCCGTTGCAGGTGCTCGAAGGTGAAGTGTGTGGGGAACGGGACGAAGCTGGTGGTGAAGATCTGGTCGTTGGCCTTGAAGGAGGTGGCGACCATCCAGTAGACGGGGAAGATCGCGAACAGGAACACCAGGACGCCTGCCGCGTTCAGCGCGATCCTGCCCAGCCGCCTGCGCGCGAGCGGGCTCATCACATGTCCTCCTGCTTGACCAGCTGCCGGACGTACACCGCGGTGACGACGAGCAGGATCACCGTCAGCACCATGGCGATGGCCGCGCCGGAGCCCATCTTGGGCGGCGGGCGGAACGCCTCGGCGTAGGAGTAAAGCGACAGGTTGAACGCCTCACGGTTGGCCGGGCCGCCCATGAGCACGTACAGCTGGCTGAAGACCTTGAAGTCCCAGATGATCGACAGCACGGTCAGCACGGCGAACACGGGCTTGAGCAGCGGGAAGGTGATCTTCCTGAACGTCCGCCAGGCGGACGCGCCGTCGACCTTGGCCGCCTCGTACAGCTCGGACGGAATGCCTCTCACACCCGCCAGGACGGACACCGCGATGAACGGGAAGCCGGCCCAGACGACCGTGATGATCAGCACCATGTAGATCGACCAGGCGTCGTTCAGCCACGGCTCACCGGTCCAGTCGGCCCGGCCGAAGAGCAGGTTCGACAGCCAGTCAGGCAGCAGGTTCAGCGCCCAGTTGACGATGCCCGCCTCGGCGTCGAACAGCCACTTCCAGATGATGCCCTGCGCGACCGGCGGCACCGCCCAGGCGAACATGATGCCGACGACCACGAACGCGGACATCTTCCTGCCCAGCTTGTTGAGCAGCAGTCCCACCGCGGTGCCGACGACCAGCGTCAGCGTCACCGCGACGACGGCGAAGACGACCGTGTTGCGCAGCGCGGACCAGAAGACCTCGTTGCTGAGGATCCGGTCGAAGTTCTCCCAGCCGACCCAGGTGGCCGGCTTCTTACCGCTGATCTGGACGAGCCCCACCTTCTGGAAGGCCATGACGGCCACCTGCACCAGCGGGTAGAGCAGGAGCGCGCCGATCACCAGCAGGCCGGGGACCAGCAGCACGTACGGGATGGACCAGTTCGGCAGCCCGCGGGCCTTGGCAGCCGGGCCGCCTCGGCGCCGCCCCGGGGTGGAGGAGCGGCCTCCACGCCGGGGGAGCGTTGACGTGTTCGTCATGAGGCTCAGGACGCGTTGAGGATGTCTTCGAGCTCCTTGTCGGCCTTGGCCAGGGCGTCGTCAGCCGACGACTTGCCCTCGATGACCGAGCGCGCCGCGTTCTGCAGCACCGCCTTGGTCTCGTTGGCCTCCGTCCACTGCGGGTCGGCGGGGAAGGCCTTGGCCTTGGCGAAGGCGGCCGCGAACGGGGCCTGCACCGGGTCGCTGGCGAGGGCCGCCAGAGCGTCGGGGTATACGGGCAGCAGGCCGCCCTCGGCGGCGTACTTGTCGCCCCACTCCTTGCCGGAGGCCAGCTTCACGAACTCCTTGGCCGCGTCCTTCTCCTTGGCGCTGCCCCACACGGCGATGTCGTTGCCGCCGAGGAAGGCCTGCGCCTGGCCGCCGTCCTTGGACGGGAGCGGGAAGAAGGCCAGCTTGTCGCCCTTGAGCTTGCCCTTGCTCTCCTCGTCGATGGCCGCCAGGTCCCACGACGCGGTGAGGTACATGCCGACCTTGTTGTTGGAGAAGCGGGTGCGGATGTCGATGGTGTTCTGGGTCAGCCGCGACTTGCTCGACAGGCCGTCGGTGACCAGCGAGGTGTACTGGGCGAAGCCGGCCTTGAAGGCGGGGTCGGTCAGCTTGCCGACCCACTTGTCGCCCTCCTTGACGGCGTAGTCGCCGCCCGCGGTCCAGGCCAGCGCGCCGAGCAGGTGGTTGGCGTCGGAGCCGCCGTTGAAGGCGAAGCCGTCGACGTCCTTGCCCTTCTTGGCCTGGATCTTCTTGGCCGCGGCGATGAGCTCGTCCCAGGTCTTCGGGACGTCGATCTTGAGCTCCTTGAACCAGTCGGCGCGGTAGAGCACCGCGCGGGTGCCGCCGCCCCACGGCACGGCGTAGGTCTCGCCGTCGATCGTCTCCAGGCCCATCAGGTTCTTGGGGATCTGGGTCTGGTCGCCCGCCGACACGATGTCGCTGATCGGCTCCAGGGCCTCCTGGCTCTGCCAGAGGGGCACCTGGTCGTTGCCGATCTCGGTGACGTCAGGGCCGGTGCCGCCCGCGGCGGCGGCCGTGAACTTGTCGTTCACCTGCGGCCACGGGATCCACTCGACCTTCACCTTGGCACCGGTCTGCTTCTCGAACTCGGCCACCAACTGGTCGGTGTACGCCTGCGCCTTGGGGTTGCTGTCGCCGAGGCGCCAGAAGGTCAGCTGCTTGCCCGCGTACTTGGGGCCGCTGGCCGAAGCGGAGGCCGCCGCGCTCGGCGACGACGCCGCGGGTGTCTCCGACGAGCCACACGCGGCCACGCCCAGAGCCAGAGCGGCCGTGGTGACCGTAGTGGCAGTGATCTTCGCGATCTTCACAGGTTCTCCCTTCCCGGGTGCCGGCCCACGGTCCCGCACCAGGCTGATCGTCAAGCCGAACGACTGCTGATAAACTAACAAGAAACTTTCTTAAAAGAAACGGACCGTTAGCCGATCGTGACGGAGGCGCCCTCGATGAGCCGAAGCCCGGGAACCCCCCGGCTCCTACGCCGGTTGAACGACCGCTCGGCACTCGAACTCCTCCTGGAGGACGGCCCGCTGACCAGGGCCGAGCTGGGAGAGCGGACCGGGCTCTCCAAGGTGACCGCGGGCCAGCTGCTGGCCCGCCTGGAGGAGCGAGGGCTGGTGGAGGTCGCCGGAGAGCGTGCGGGCGGCCGGGGCCCGCACGCCGCGCTCTACGCGGTGGTGCCCTCCAGCGCCTACGTCGCGGGGCTGGATGTGCTGCCCGAGAGCCTGACCGTGGGCGTGGCGGACATCACCGGCACGATGGTGACCGAGGTGACGGTCAACCTGTCCGACGGGCGCGAACCGGTCGCGGCGGTGCACTCAGCGGTGCGGCGGGCGTGCGAGTCGGCCGGCATCGACCGGTCGCGGCTGCGCTCGTTCGTCATCGGCACCAGGGGCGTGGTCGATCCGGCCAGCGGCGACGTGCGGTTCTCCTACGACCTGCCGGCCTGGCACTTCGGCGTGCTCGCCAGCCTCCGCGAGACGCTGGGCGTGCCGGTGACGATCGAGAACGACGTCAACCTGGTCGCGCTGGCCGAGAGCCGGCACGGCGCGGCGGTGGGGGTGGAGGACTTCGTGGTGCTCTGGGCGGGCGTGGGGCAGGGGGTCGGCGTGATGCTCGGCGGCCGGCTGCACCGGGGCACCAGCGGGGGAGCAGGCGAGATCGGCTGGCTGCCGGTGCCGGGCGAGCCGCTGCCCGCCGACGTCTCCCAGCCGCAGTCGGGCTCGTTCCAGCGTCTGGTCGGTCACGAGGCGCTGAGCGGGATCGCCGCCGCGCACGGGGTGCCCGGCGAGACGGTCGCCGATCAGGTGCGCACCGGCGGCGAGGCGTACCTGGACGAGATCGCGGGACGGCTGGCGCTGGGGGCCGCCGCCGTGACCGTCGTCCTCGACCCGGGGCTGATCGTGCTCAGCGGCGACATCGGCAGGGCGGGCGGGCCGCGGCTGGCGGCCAAGGTGGAGGAGGCCGTGGCCCGTGTCTGCCCGAGCCGTCCCACCGTCGTCGTGACCGGCGTGGCGGGCAACCCCATCCTGCGCGGCGCTCTCGTCGCGGCCCTGGACCAGGCCCGCGAGCAGGTCTTCTCCGACACGGTGTGATCGCGCGACATTCCGGGCTCTCCGGTACGGCGTGCGGCGTGCTCCGTGACCCATGAGCGCGGAGGGAGCCCGTGGTGTGTGAGAATTTCTGCCCATGTGGCAAGCGTCGAGCGACATCGTGCTGATCTCCGACCCGCGGGTGGCCGCGATTCCCGTGCGAGAGTGTGGGGAGCCGCTGGCCGACGTGCGCGGGCGGCTGCGGGTGGACTCCCGGATGGCCGACCGCGAGGGCGCGTACGCGCACCTGCGCGCGGGCCTGCTGGCCCGGCTGGAGCGGGCCGAGGGGCTGCTGCCCGACGGCTATCACCTGCTGGTCGTCGAGGGCTACCGGCCGATCGCGACCCAGCGCCGGATCTTCGAGGAGTACCGGACGGAGCTGCAAGCGACATTCCCCGAAATGTCGCCCGACGAGTCATATATCGCGGCCAGCCGTTACGTGTCCCCGGTCGAGGTCGCCCCCCACACCGCCGGAGCCGCCGTCGACCTGACCCTCTGCGCCCCCGACGGCACCGAGTACGACATGGGCACGCAGGTCAACGACAACCCCGAGGAGAGCGACGGCGCCTGCTACACCGCCGCGCCCAACATCTCCGCCGAGGCGCGCGAGAACCGCAAGATCCTCGCCGCCGCCCTCGAACCCGCCGGCCTGGCCAACTACCCCACCGAGTGGTGGCACTGGTCCTACGGCGACCGCTACTGGGCGCTCGCCACGGGGGCGCCCGCCGCACTGTACGGCCCCACCGAGCTGCCCTAGCCTCCGACGACCCTGGTGCCGCAGAGCCGGTCGTAAGGGGTCCGGCCAGAGCTCAGGAAGAGCGTGAGCCCGTACAGGCCGAGCAGCCCGTAGACGGCGACGGTCAGCGCCACGTCGCGCGGGCCGAACCCGCCCTTCGGCCAGGCGAGCTGGTCCCAGACCATGGTGTGGGCCACCTCCCACGGCAGGAGCACCTTGAACGCCGTCCGGGCGAGCGCCGTCGGCCTGCTCGGGCGGGCGCCCGAGAGGGTCTCCACCTTGAGGCCGAGCAGGCGCTTGCCGGGCGTCGCCTGCCGCGCGGACCACTCCCGCGAGGCCAGCCAGACCGTGGCGGGAACGGAGAGGAACGCCGCCGCGATCACCTGGGCGAGAATCCTGCTCCCGAGGCCGTCGACGGCGGGGATGACCGTGATGCCCGCGAGGTAGAGCGGCACAAAGACCGCCGCCACCACGCCCGCGTAGGCCATGACCAGGCCATAGTCGATCAGTGTGGCCGCCACTCTGCGCAGGGCCTTGGCCATGCTCGTCTCCAGGGTCGGGGGTCGCTGAAGGTACCGTACCGGCGCACATCGACTCTGCCCCGATCGGGGGTGATTGTGCGGAAATAGGGGCATATAACACGCGTGACTCCTCTTATCGGGATCGAGGAGGAGTACCTCGTCGTCGATCCCTGGACGCGCCACGTGGTTCCCCGGGCGGCAGAGGTGTTGGCCGCCGCGACAGACGTCCTCGATGTGACTCACGAGATCACCCGTTTCCAGGTGGAGGCACGCAGCGTGCCATCGGCCGACCTGAACGAGCTGGGAGTGCGGCTGCGCGCCACCCGCAAGGAGGTGGCCACGGCGGCCCGCTCGTGCGGGCTGGCCGTGGTCGCCAGCGGTATCCCCGTGCTCGGCGACGTCGTGCCCGCCCCGCTCAGTGACGATGCCCGATACGAGCAGGGCCGGGTCCTCTACCGGGCCTTACAGGACGAGATCAGCATCTGTGCCCTGCACGTCCACGTCGACGTGCCCGACGAGGAGCACGCCGTCTACGTGGGCAACCATCTGCGGCCCTGGCTGCCCACGCTGATCGCGCTGGCCGCCAACTCGCCGTTCTTCGTCGGCCGCGACACCGGGTACGCGTCCTGGCGGGTGATCTCCTGGGGGCGCTGGCCGGTCTCCGGCGCTCCTCCGTTCTTCCCGACGTTCGCCGACTACGAGCAGGCGCTGCACGCGCTGTCGCGCTCCGGCGCGCTGATGGATCCGAAGACCGTCTTCTGGGACACCCGTCCGTCGCCCACCCTGCCGACGGTCGAGGTGCGGGTGGCCGACGTCCCGCTGGACGTCAGCGACAGCCTCACCATCATCGGGCTGATCCGCGGCCTGGTGGTGACCGCGCTCGCCGACGTGGCCCGCGGCGACCGCGGCCAGCCGTACCCGTCGGAGGTGTTGCGCGCCGCCTACTGGCGCGCGGCCAGGGACGGCCTTCTCGGCGACGGCCTGGACGTCCGGGAGGGCACCCTGGTGCCCGCGCCCGTGATGGCCAGACGCCTGCTCGCCCACGTACGACAGGCCCTGGACGACTCCGGCGACCTGGCCTTCGTCGAGGAGGGCATGGACCGGCTGCTCAGGCGCGGCTCCGGCGCGGTACGCCAGCGCCAGGCGCACGCCCGCACCGGTCACCTGGCCGCCGTCGTCGACGACCTGATCGAGGCCACCGTCGCCTGAACGCGGGGGGCGGCTGTCACCGCAGCGCGAGCACCGCGGCGACGCCCAGCCCGAACGCCACCACCACGCCGCGCAGGACGGCGGGCGACATCAGCCGCGCCAGGCGGGTGCCGAGGAAGCCACCCACCAGGCTGGCGGGCGCCACCACCGCCACCGCCTCCCACCGCACCGGCCCGAACAGCGAGAACGCCACCACCGACACGCTGCTGACGACCAGCGACAGCGCGGCCCTGACGGCGTTGACCCGGTGCAGGTTATCGTGCAGGAACATTCCCAGCACGGCCAGCAGCAGCACGCCCATGCCGCCGTTGAAGTACGCGCCGTAACAGCCGCCGAGGAACGCCCCGGCGTGCACCCACCTGCTGGTCGGACGGTCGTCGTCGCCGCCGAAACGTCTGCGCAGCCACGGCTGGGCCAGCAGCGCCAGGCTGGCGAACGCCACCAGCCACGGCACCAGCGAGTCGAACAGCTTGCCCGGCGTGAGCAGCAGCAGCGCGCTGCCCACGATCGCGCCCAGCATGGCCGTGACCGACAGCAGCACCGTCCTTCGCCGCTGCCCGCGCAGCTCGGCCCGGTAGCCGAGGACGCCGCCGAGGTAGCCGGGCCACAGCGCCACGGCGTTCGTCACGGAGGCGGAGATGCTCGGCTGGCCGAGCGCCAGCAGCGCGGGGAAGGAGATCAGGGTGCCGCCGCCCGCCAGCGCGTTGACCGCGCCGGCGAGCAGCCCCGCCCCTGCCAGGAAGGCGATCTCGTTGAGCGGGCTCATCGGCCGACCGCGTAGCCCTGCGCGCCGCGCGGGTTGGCGGCGGCCTTCAGGAAGCCGCCGTCACGGGCGACCGCGCTGAGCCTGCCGAGCGTCCACGGACCCTGCACCTCCACCTGATGGCCGCGCCGCCGCAGCTCGGCCACGACCGCCGGATCCACCCGGTCCTCCACGTGCAGCACCCCCGGGCGGGAGCCGCGCGGGAAGAACGAGCTGGGGAAGTGCTCGGAGTGGAACATCGGCGCGTCGATGGCCTCCTGGAGGTTCAGGCCGCCGTGGACGAGTGCGAGGAAGAGGTTCACGCTCCACTGGTCCTGCTGGTCGCCGCCGGGGGTGCCGAACGCCAGCCACGGCCTGCCGTCCCTGAGCGCGAACGACGGCGACAGCGTGGTGCGCGGCCGGGCGCCGGGACGCAGCGAGGCGGGCAGCCCCTCCTGGAGCCAGAACATCTGCGCCCGCGTGCCCAGGCAGAAGCCCAGCTCGGGAATGGTGGGGGAGCTCTGCAGCCAGCCGCCGCTCGGGGTGGCCGACACCATATCGTTTTTCGATCTGCCCTGGCGGTTTGACAGACCGCCCACGATGCAAGTAACTAGTTAGTTGCAAACGTGGCGATTTCAGGGAGAGATCATGA